>JAIFWQ010000034.1 GCA_019661795.1 Candidatus Parcubacteria bacterium
AATTCAAAGTCGGCGACGAAGTAGAAGGCAAAGTCACCGGCATGGTGGACTTCGGCGTCTTCGTGAAGATCGACGAAGGCCTCGAAGGTCTCGTCCATATATCAGAGATCGATTGGGCTCTCGTGGAAGATCCGAAGACGCGATTCAAGGTCGGCGACAAAGTCCGCGTGAAGGTCATCGACGTAAAGGACGGCAAGGTCTCCCTTTCGATCAAGGCTCTCAAGCCGAACCCATGGTCGGAAGCAGGCAAGAAATACAAGAAAGACATGGT
Source organism: Candidatus Parcubacteria bacterium (assembly GCA_019661795.1). GTDB lineage: Bacteria > Patescibacteriota > Minisyncoccia > Phycocordibacterales > UBA6065 > UBA6065. The sequence goes on from JAIFWQ010000034.1 coordinate 272, forward strand.
GGTCAAAGGCGTGGTCATCAAATTCAACCGCCATGGCGCTCTCGCCTCGATAGAGGAAGGCATCGCCGGACTCGTCCATGTCTCGGAATTCGGCTCGGACGAAAAGCTCCGCCAGAATCTCGAGCTCGGCAAAGTCTATCCGTTCAAGATAAGCCTCTTCGATGCGGCGAATCAGAAGATGACGCTCGCATTCGCGGGAGACAAGAAATAAAGGTCCGAGGGCGGACGCATAATGAAAAAGAACCGCTTCGGCGGTTCTTTTTCTTGACTTAAAATATTTTGAGAGATACCATTACCCGTGGATCGCTCAAGGATTATACTGCTCTCGACTTAAGCGCGTGCAGCTTGTCCGCCACTTATCGGAGTTTCCGATCGTTTCGGCTCTCGCGAAGGCCGTTAAAAACAAACCGATTCAGAAGCGATTTTAGAGGCTCCAGCAACATAGTGTAGTGGACGATGCGTAAATCGGGTGCGGCGGTGTTCTTGGATTCGCCGCCGCACCTTCTCTTTTGTTCTTTTTTGAAAAACCGCCGTTCGCTTCAAGTGAACGGCTTTTTATTTGCATAAAAACAAGGCCTTGACAGGGCGCCATGCGAAGAGTAGTATCCTTCCCTGCACGTTGAAATGGAGCCTGTAAGGCGGATCCTGAAAAGGAATCCTGATGATCCCCGGCGCACCCGCGCCACGATCAATCAACCGCCGACCAGGTAAGATCGGATGTAGCTACATCCGTAGGAGCGCCTAGTCCCCCAGACGCGAACGCCCGGGAAATCGAGCGGTGCGCGCATTAAGGGATACATGGACACCGTCCGCATCATGCATCGCGACCAGCGCTAGCCGCGGTCCGCGGTCGGCAAAGAGACGTCTCCCAAAGCGACAATCCGACATCGTACGCGCTACGCCTCGTAGCGGCCCAGGCTAGGATTAAACGCCCTCCACATCGACGCCAGCCAGTGGCGGCCTGCAGCTCGCAAGAGCTGCGGGCCGCCCGAGCAGGCAGCAGCACAGAATCGTTCTTTTTAGGTCAGACCTACACCACCACACCGACACTCGTTCTCTTCGGAGAGCGAGTGTTTTTTATTTCCGGAACTGCGCCTCGGCTATTTATTGAACTCCGCGTTGTATTCGCTCATCGCCCTCTCTGGAGAATCGGATACCGCCATTTCGAGGCAATCGACGACTTTCTTTATGACCGACTTCAGCTCGTCGGCTTCCTTGTCCTTGAATTCGGCGACGATGAAATTATCTATGATCGTCTCATGGTCGAGCTTCTTCAATTTGCCTTTCGCCGATGCCGGAGTGATGCCGATCCTGATGCGGAAGACGGCTTCGGTGCCGAGAGCCTTCAATACCGACGCGACGCCTTTGTGGCCGCCGGCGCTTTTGTCCCATGACATTTTGGCTTTGCCGAGGGGGATGTCGAGGTCGTCATGGACGATGATCATGTCGGGAAAAGCCTTGATCGCCTTGCCGAGCGCGTTCTTCATCTTCTTCGCGCCTTTGGCGAACTTCCCTGCGGCCGCGCCGGATTTATTCATGAACGTTTCCGGCAGGACGAGCGTCGCCTTTCCTTTCCCCACCTTGCCCGTCGCGACCAGAGCCTGCGATTTTTTGTCGAATTCGAAATCGCCGAAGCCCATCTTCTGGCCGAACTTCATCACAGCTTCGCGGCCCGCGTTGTGACGCGTGCCTTCGTATTCCGCTCCGGGATTTCCGAGTCCGATTATTATCATGAAAATATCATCGCACGAAAAAATCTATTGCGTCAATGGCCTGTTCGGCCCTATACTTGGAACACCTTAAAAGCCAAAGCGCGTGGAAAAGAAGAATTCTTTCTGGAAAGAGTTGGTCTCATACGCCCTTTTCGCTTTCGTCATCGTCGTGCCGGTGCGCCTCTGGATCGCCCAGCCGTTCGTCGTGAACGGCGCGTCGATGGATACCACGTTCCGCGACGGCGAATACCTCATCGTCGATGAAATGACTTATCGCTTCCGCGAACCAGAACGCGGCGACGTGCTCATATTCAAATATCCGCAGGATACTTCGAAATATTTCATAAAAAGGCTCATCGGCCTGCCGGGCGAAACGGTGGACGTCAAAAGCGATTCGGTGACGATCATCAACAAAGAACACCCCGAAGGCATTCTCCTCAACGAACCCTACATCCATTCGCGCACCTTCGGCAATCTGCGGATCACCCTTAGCCCGGACGAGTATTTCGTCATGGGCGACAACAGGCTCGTGAGCTCGGATTCCCGCATCTGGGGGCCTCTGCCGAAAAGCGACATCGTCGGCAGGCCGATCGTCAGGCTTCTCCCTTTCAACCGGGTGGATTATCTGCCGGGCGAAGTGGCGAGTTCGACGATCGCGGCGCACAAGTGATCGGATCAGATTTTATAAGCAGACAGGAATAAAAGGAACATATGGCACAGGCAATCGCGGTAAAGAGTCTTCCGAAGGTAGCGATCGATCAGACAAAGAAGCGGAAGAAAGCGGAGCATCCCAAATATGTTTCGTATGAAGGCATCGATTCGGCCGGCGAGACCGCCCTTTTTTACGGCTTCACGCCTCTCGCCCTGCCGCACATCCATCCGAACGACAGCGCGGAGGCGAAGAAGATAAGCGAAGGCGAGATCGTCGTCGACCATGACGACCATGAAGAAGGCGCGGCTGTGCGCCTCGAAGAGAAGATCGCCCTCCTCAAGCTCTATGAGCGCGAAAAGATGTGGACCCTGCCCCAGCCGACCATGTTCTATTTCAGGAAGCCGTTCATAGGCGACAGGCGCAAGCCGAACCCGCGCGAATCCCATTACGGAATGGAGATCATCGGCACGAATAAATCCATCGCCGAAGCCATGCTCATCCAGGCGTCCCTCGCCATATTGAAAGACGCGGGCGAAAAAGACCTCCATGTGGAGATAAATTCGATCGGCGACAAAGAATCGCTCGCTCGATTCACCCGCGAGATCACCGCATACTATCGAAGGCACCTGACGAGCCTTCCGCAGAAATGCCGCGACACGATGAAAAAGGACGTCTTCTCTCTTCTCGGCTGCGATCATGAGGCCTGCATGAAGCTCGCCGCCGACTGCCCGAAATCGATCAACTTCCTCTCCGAACGCTCCCGCCAGCATTTCAAGGAAGTGCTCGAATATCTCGAAACGCTCGGCATCCCGTACACGATCGAGAACTCTCTCGTCGCCAACCGCGACTATTGCAGCGAAACGGTCTTCGAGATCCGCAGGAACGACCCGAAGGCGCATCCTTTGGCCATCGGCATCCGCTATGACACCCTGGCCAGACGCCTCGGAAGCAAGAAAGACCTGCCGGCCGTCGGCGTATCGATCGCCCTTCCGAAAAAGCCGGTCAAAGGCGGCATGGTCAAGCAGTCGGTCATCGCCAAGATCCTCGACCCGCAGGTCTGCTTCATGCAGCTCGGCTTCGAGGCCAAACTGAAGAGCCTCCGGCTCATCGAAGCCCTGCGCGAGGCGCGCATACCGGTCCTCCAGTCGCTCGCCAAAGACAAGATGGCCGGCCAGGTCGGCATGGCTGAAAAGACGCAGGCTCCGGTCGTCGTCATCATGGGCAAGAAAGAGGCGATGGAAGATTCCGTCATCATCCGCGATTCCGCGACCCGATCCCAGGACACTGTCCTCGTCAAAGACGCAGCGGCGAGGCTGAAGAAATATAGAGTTTAGGATAAGAAAAATGCCGCCATTTCCCTCAAAGAGGAAAAGGCGGCATTTGATGCATCAAGCGGATCGCTTTTTGAAGACGCTCTCTGCGATGTCTTGAGAAGGGACTCCCAGCATTCCCAGCTCATGGATTCTCTCAGCGACCTCGTAAATCGAGTCCGCCAATTGAGGCCCGCTCTCGGGCAAGATCCTAACAATCAATCCCAACAGCCCCGGAAGCTTCCCTCTCACCATATCGAGCTTCTCAGCATAGAATGTCTCTGCCAATGCTCGCATCCACGAACCCGTGTCGAAGAGGCTGAATTCCTGCGGAGAAGGCGCTGAGGGAATATCGGCGATTCTTTGCTGTCTCAGAAAAGCCTCGATTCCTCCCATTAACTCTGCCCCGGCGATTCCGGCCTCGCTATAAGGGAACGTTGCTCCAGGAAAACCGAACTTTCTCGACAAGGTAAACAGGAGCGGAAAGTTCTTCTCATTCATTGCCGGAAACTGGCTGGCGCCGTAATGATTCAGACGATGGAACAAGGCTTCGATCTTCTGTTCAATCGGCATTTCAGAATCTTCCCAAAACCCTCTCGTCGATATTGGTTTTTGGATCAGCCTATATAAGGCCGCCAGCTCATCGAGGAATTGTCGACGGGGATTTTCAAAGCGCCCC
>JAIFWQ010000035.1 GCA_019661795.1 Candidatus Parcubacteria bacterium
AGAATCATTGGTTCCCGCACATGAAGAAGGCGCTTGAAAAAAGCGGCATCGAAGTCTTTAGTCCCACGATTTCGACGTCGAAGCACCCGACCGTGGAGTCGTGGATGAAAGAGCTTTTGCCTCTCGTAAAAGATTTCGGCCCTGATGACGTTGTCATCGGACACAGCCTCGGCTCGAATGCCGCCTTGCAGCTCGTCCTTGCCGCAAAGAGGAATATCGGAAGGATATTTCTCATAGCGAGCGCTATAGGGAAGCCGCGCGACGAAAAACATTGGAAGAAGATGGCGGATATGAATGATGCGAATTCCGACATCGCGGCGTTGCGCAGATTCTGGGAATCGAATATCGATTACGCAGCCGTCTCGAAATGGGCTCCTCGCGTTACGCTTATACGATCAAAGGACGACGCTGTCATACCTGCGGACACGCATCAGGATCTGCCGAAAGCTTGGAAAATAGAAGAATGGAACGGCTTCGGTCATTTCGACTCGAAAAAAGGAACGGAATTCGCAGCTTTGTGGAAGAAGATCGAATCCGAATTGCCCTACGACATTGTTCCTGTTCCGGAAAAAGACCTTCCGGTCGAATTGCCGAAGGTGAAGTCGTACGAGCCGACAGGCACGGGCGAATCCCCTCTGGCCGCGATCGATAGATGGGTGGATCACAGGGGTATGAAGCGCGAAACGAACACGATGCCACAGTGGGCGGGTTCGTCATGGTATTACCTGCGCTATATGGACCCGGAGAACGGCAAAATGCTCGTCGATCCTAAAAAAGAACGGTATTGGAGCCAGGTGGACTTCTATGTCGGCGGGGCAGAGCATGCGACGCGTCATCTCATATACGCGCGCTTTTGGCATAAATTCCTTTTCGATATCGGCGTCGTATCGACGGCCGAGCCTTTCAAGAAGCTTCAGTCGGTAGGCCTCATCATGGGCGAAGATGGCAAGAAGATGTCGAAGAGATTCGGCAACGTCGTGAATCCTGATGACATCGTAGGGACATACGGCGCGGATACGATGCGCATATACGAGATGTTCATGGGTCCTTTCGACCATGCGATCGCATGGTCGACCAGCGGTATCATGGGCGCGCGCAGGTTCATCGAGCGCGTTTGGAAGATGGCTGAAAAAGTCCAGCCCAACGAGGTCCTTTCAAAAGAAGCCGAGATCCTTCTTAACAAGACGATAAAGAGAGTTACCGAAGATATGGCCGCTATCCGCCACAATACCGCAGTCAGCTCTCTTATGATCCTCTCGAACGAGCTCGATAAGGCGAAAGCCATCTCTCGTCAGGCATACGAATCCTTCCTCAAGCTCCTCGCGCCTCTGGCACCCCATGTTACGGAAGAGATCTGGCGCGATCTCGGCAACAAGAAGTCGATCCATGTCTCCGATTGGCCGGTCGCTGACGAGACCAAGCTCGAAGACGATTCGGCGACGATCGTCGTGCAGGTGAACGGCAAAGTCCGCGCAGATTTCCGCGCGGCCAAGAATGCCGACAAGGCGTCCCTCGAAAAGGCGGCGCTCGATCTCGACGAGGTCAAGAAGTGGATAGGGGACAAAAAGACGGAGAAGGTCATCGTCATCCCGGGCAAGCTCGTGTCGATCGTGGCGAAATGATCCTTGACAAGGGTCTTGACGAGGCGATAAGCTTGACTTACTATCAAACCAGTGATACAAAGGATTCATGACCAATCTCACCCTTAAGCCGAAACAGGTCGTCAAAGCTCTGCTCAAGAGCCTTCCTGACCGCGCGCAGGAAGTTATCGTCAAGCGATACGGCCTCGGCAAGGAGCCGGAGAAGATGACGCTCGAAGCCATAGGCAAGATCTACGGCATCACCCGCGAACGCGTGCGCCAGATCGAGAACTACGCGATCTCGAATATACAGAAATCGAAAGAATACGAAGCGCAGGCGCCGGCGTTCAAGGAGCTCGAAACCATGATGCAGGAGATGGGAGGCGTCATAGCCGAAGAAGACCTCCTCGACTCCGTCTCGAAGGATCAGTCGATCCAGAACCACGTCTATTTCCTCCTCGTGCTCGGTCGCGCGTTCAAATGGCAGAAGGAAGACGACCATTTCAAGCACCGCTGGCATGTCGACGAAACGACTTCGAAGAAAGTCGAGGACGCGCTCAAAAAGCTCTACAAGAACCTCAAGGACGACGACATCATCCCTGAATCCGAGATGATCGACACGTTCCTCAACCACGTCGAAGGCCTCAACGACCAGTACCGAAACGAAGAGATCCTCAAGCGATGGCTCTCGATATCGAAGAAGGTGGGCAAGAACCCACTCGGCGAATGGGGCGTATCTCATTCTCCGAATATCAAAGCCAAGGGCATGCGCGACTACGCGTTCCTGGTGATCAGGAAGCACGGCTCGCCGATCCATTTCCGCGAGGTCGCGAAGCAGATCGAGAAGATGTTCGACAAGAAAGCCCATGTCGCCACGACCCATAACGAGCTGATCAAAGATCCTCGCTTCGTGCTCGTCGGCCGCGGCCTCTACGCGCTGTCCGAATGGGGCTACATGTCCGGCGTCGTGAAAGACGTCATCAAGAAGATTCTCGAGAAGAACGGCCCGCTCACCAAAAAGGAGATCGTCGACAAGGTGCTGAAAGAGCGCTATGTCAAAGAGAATACGATCCTCGTCAACCTCCAGAACCCGAAGTATTTCAAAAAAGACAGGGAAGGCCGATATTCAGTATCCGCCTAACCGAAAAGAGGCCCGCCGTAAGGCGGGCCTCTTTCTTTTTCTTTGATATAATAATTCCTGTGACTATTCTAAACGAGATCGTCAGGTTCGCTCTCGACGTCGCCTTTCCGGAGACGTTCCGCTGGCTCGTCTTCTTCGCGCCGGTCTGGGTGCCGATCATCATCCTCGAATATGCGTGGGGCATATGGACGCGCTACACGCGCACGAAATGGGTCAGGACGCAGAAGAAAGCCGTGCTCGAGGTAAAGCTGCCCCAGGAGACCTTCAAATCCCCAGCGGCGATGGAGCTCGTGCTGAACGCTCTCATCCAGACGGGAGGCGAAGGCACTCCGATCGAGCGCTATTGGGACGGCAAGGCTCGCCCGTGGTGCTCTCTCGAGCTCGCTTCGATCAACGGCGAAGTCCGCTTCTTCATCTGGTGCTTCGAAAGCCAGAAGAATTTCCTCATGGCGAACATATACGCGTCATATCCTGATGTCGCCATCCACGAGGTCGAAGACTATACCGACGAAGTCGCCAAGAATCTCGACAAATACGACCTCTACGCGTCCGAATACAAGCTCACCAAGCCTGATCCGTATCCGATAAAGACATACATGGACTATGGCCTGGATAGGGATCCCAAAGAAGAATTCAAGATCGACCCCCTGGCGTCTCTCATCGAAGTCCTCGGATCGATCAAAAAAGAAGACCAGGTCTGGTTCCAATTTATCGCTCGCGCCCACGCAAAAGAAAAGAACCATTTCAACAAGGCCCAACCGGACACATGGATCGAAGACGCGAAAACAGAGCTCAAGAAGCTTTCCAAGGACGCCGTTGAAAAAAAGGAAGACGGCACGGAGATCCTCCACCCGGAAAGGCTCACTGAAGGCCAGAAAGAGATCATGAAAGCCATCGAGCGATCGATAACCAAATACGGCCTCGATGTCGGCATCCGCGGAATCAACGTCATACCGAAAGGCCGCGGCGGGCTCTCCGTGGGCATCATCAAAGGCAGCTTCAGGCCGTTCGGCTCGAACAATCTCAACGGCATAGCCCCTATGGCCGCCGAATTCCCATATCCATGGCAGGATCGGTCGGGCAAGAAGCTCGCTCATTGGAAATTGACCCTCTTCAAAATGTATCGCGAGCGCTCTTATTTCCATCCGCCGTACACGGTGACGGATATCCCTCGCCAGAAGATCATGATCCTCAACACGGAAGAGCTCGCCACCATATATCATTTCCCGGGCGGCACGGTGAAGACGCCGTCATTGAAGCGCATACCGTCCAAGCGCGCCGACGCTCCTTCGAACCTTCCCGTATAGCATGGAGAGCGGATCCATCACATATCTCCCCGAGCCGCCGCGCGAGGAATTGCTGCCGTCTCCGACCCCTCGGGGGCCTTCGCGCAGGAATATGGCTGTGGCCGTCGCCGCGATCGTCATCGTCGCGGCTATCGCGTATATCCGATTCGACGCCCCTCCGGCTGATTTTCCTTCCGACACGATCTTGAGGATCGAAAAAGGCGACACTCTGTCGGAAGTGGCCCGAAGCCTCGGCAGAGAAGGCGCTATCAGATCGGAATTCGCCTTCAAATCGCTTCTCGTACTTTTCGGCGGGACGAGAGGCGTTCAAGCAGGGGATTATTATCTCGAATCGCCGGAAAGCGCGGCGACGATCGCATGGCGGCTTTCGCACAGCCTTTATGAGCTGAAGAATATACGTGTCACGATCCCTGAAGGCCTGAATGTGAAAGAGATCGCCGCCGTATTCGCCAAGCAAAAGAAGTTCACTCATTTCAATATGCAAGAATTCCTGAAGATCGCGTCGCCGTACGAAGGATACCTTTTCCCGGACACGTATCTACTTCTGCCGAACGTGGCGGCGCAGGATATCGTCGATGTCAT
>JAIFWQ010000036.1 GCA_019661795.1 Candidatus Parcubacteria bacterium
ATATTTCAAAGGAAAGCTCGAGACGGAGCTCAAAACGCTCGAGACGGAGCTCAAAAGCGTGGGCCATAAGAATCCGAACAATCCGAAGGATTGGGAGCCGATATCGAACGATGTGGACATCGAGGCGTCCGATCTCGCCGACACAGCCGATAATATAGAGAATTACGAGCTCAATACGGCCATATTGAAGCCTCTCGAAACGCAGTACAACGATGTGAAGCTCGCTCTCGACAAAATAAAGAAAGGCGCGTACGGCATATGCGAAGTAGACGGCACGCCGATCGAAAAGGAGCGGCTCGAAGCCAATCCCGCGGCGCGAACGTGCCTCGCGCACAAGGACCAGGCGAGATAGGCGGATGAAAAACAGGGGACGGCCCCTGTTTTTCGTTCTCTTCATCTTTCTTTTATCCCTGCCTGCTAGGGTTAGGGAATGAGATTCTCAAAAATATACGGCGCCCAGAATTATCTTTTAAAAGCGCATATCGTATCCGTCGAAACGGACATATCGAGAGGCCTCCACGCATTTTCGATCGTAGGCCTTCCTGATAAAGCGGTCGAAGAAGCCCGCGACAGGGTGAGCGCCGCCATAAAAAATTCCGGCTTCAAATCGCCGAAACAGACCAATGCGAAGATCGTGGTCTCTCTCGCTCCGGCGCAGATACGGAAGGAAGGCACGGCATTCGACCTGCCGATCGCCCTCGGATATCTTTCGGCCGCAGGCGAGATATCGTTCGATCCCGAGAACAGGCTCTTCGCGGGGGAATTGGCTCTCGACGGCGCTCTGCGGCCGATCGATGGCGCTCTCTCATATGCCCGCATGGCCAAAGAAAAAGGCATGCACGAGATATACGTCCCGGCCGATAATGCCGATGAGGCCGCGCTCATAGGCGGGATCGCGGTATACGGAGCGCGGCGCCTCGACGACGTCATACGGCATCTTACGGGAGAAAAACATATCCGGTCGACGCTTCCGGCCGGTCAGGAAGCTCTCGCGAAAAGAAAAGCCGCCGAAAGCGCGGCGGAGGGCGACCTCGATGATGTCGTCGGGCAGGAAACGGCCAAGCGCGGTCTCATTATCGCCGCAGCAGGCCGGCACAACATCGCCCTTTTCGGCCCGCCCGGCACGGGGAAGACCATGCTCGCCCGGGCGCTCCTTTCCATCATGCCGCCTCTGTCGTTCGAAGAGATGCTCGAGGCGACCGAGATACATTCGGTCGCCGGCTGCCTTGAAGGAACGCTCGTTTCGAGGCCTCCTGTAAGGGCGCCGCACCACACGTCGTCTTATATCTCCGTCATCGGCGGCGGAGGCGGGCTCAAGCCGGGCGAGATCACGCTCGCCCATCACGGAATCCTTTTTATGGACGAATTTCCCGAATTCGACAAAAGAGTGCTCGAATCGTTGCGCCAGCCTTTGGAAGACAGGTCGATATCGATATCCCGGGCGAAAGGCGCGGCCAGATTTCCGGCGGATTTCATCCTGGTCGCCGCCCTTAACCCATGCCCCTGCGGCAATAGGGGCATCAAAGAAAAGCATTGCGGCTGTTCGGCAGCGGATGTCCGCAGATACGAAAGAAAGATATCCGGCCCGATCGTCGACCGCATCGATATGTGGATCGAGGTATCGAAGACCGACCATGAGAGAGGACGCGGCAAGGATCGAAAGAGACGGATGCCGCCAGAAAAAAGAAAAAAAAAGCGCGGCGCTGCCAGAAAGAGCGCTTCGAAAGGCTCGGCATGACGGCCTCGTCGAATTCATCCGTCGGCGCGCGCGACCTGCCGAGGGCGGCGCGCCTCTCGAGGTCGGCCGAAGACGCCTTGAACGAAGCCGCCCGGGCATATGATCTGTCCGGCAGAGGATATCACCGGACGGTGAAGCTCGCCCGCACCATCGCGGACCTGTCAGGAAGCGAAAATATAGAAGCGCCCCATATTTTGGAAGCGCTTCAGTACCGACAAAGGTATTTTAAGAATATGTAGGCCAGATGGCCGGCGTTAGAACGGATTCATCGCGCCGCGAATCTCGAAATGGACGTGAGGTCCGGTCGATTTGCCCGTCGATCCGAGGAGGCCAATGGTCTGGCCTTTCTCCACGGTCTGGCCCTGCTCGACGGAAACGCGGCTCATATGGCCGTAGAGCGTCTGCGTACCGTTCGGATGCGATATGACCACGTATGATCCATAGCCGCCGTTGTAGCCGCCTGATCGGGCAATGATGACGACGCCGGATGCCGACGCATGGATCGGCGTGCCCAAAGGCGCGGCGAGGTCGACGGCATTATAGCCGTGAAGGCCCTGGGTCTTCATGCCGACGTCGATCGGCCGCATGTAATAGTCTTTATAGAAAGGTCCGCCGGCGCCGTGAAGCTTCTCCGTAGGGTTCGCGGCGGCGCCCGGTATGGAACGAGGCGCGGCAACGGTCGATTCGCCGTCGGGAATGATGATGGTCGAACCGACGGCGAGACTCGAAGACGGCCGAAGATCGTTATAGCTTATGATATCGTCCATGTCCGCCTTGTATTTCGCGGCGATCGAACGGATGGTGTCTCCTTTGACGACCTTGTGGACCACTCCCGATATAGGGAGGATGACGAGCTCATCGCCTTCATGGATGGCGCCGCGGATATTATTCGCCCAAAGGATGGTATTTACCGAAACGCCGGACATTTTAGCGATCTGACCGAGGGAATCGCCCTGGCGTACGACATAGAGGCTGATCTGGGTCGATTTCGAATCCTGAATGTCGGCCTGGGTGCCGTACATGCCGGTCTCCTGGATGAGAGCCGAGCCGTCGATCATCGATATCTCGCCCCCGCCCATGCCGCCGGTCGAGCTCGGGCCGACATTGGCCTGAAGGACGCCCAAGATCTCTGAAGATCGGCTCGTCACGCCGGCATCAGCTTCTTTGTTGCCTATAAAGTCCGAAATGAACGAAAAAACGCCCGCATAGGTGGTGAAGGGCGCGAAAATAGCCGTTATGATCAAAGAAAGCTCTATAGAATAGAGCCCGATTTTAAGCCATATATTGGATCTCACCCCACCAAAACGAGAGTTTCGGGGAGAAGACGATGTGGGAGACGTAGAAATAGTGCTTGCGTTATCCTGATGTGCCAGAGTTTCTGTAATTTATGGCTCTGTTAAGCCATATTTCTGATGTGCGGCCGTTTCTGTGCCCCATAACTATACCCGAGGGCAGGCTTTAGTCAATCGAACTTGTCCCCGCCCTATCCACATGATATTCGCCCGGGGCTATATTCCGCCTAAACGGCCATATAGAGCCATATAATAGAAACGTGCCTGTTGTGTTAGAATTGACCGATGAATCACCTCCAGGGTCTTAACGAGAAACAGACAGAAGCCGTGCTCAAAACCGATGGTCCGGTGCTTATTCTGGCTGGAGCGGGTGCCGGAAAGACGAAAACCATCACTCATCGCATCCTTCACCTCATCAAATCAGGGGTAAAGCCCGAAAACATCCTCGCCATCACCTTCACCAACAAGGCGGCCAAGGAAATGAGGGAGCGGGTCTTCAAATTGATAGAGGAAAGCGACCTCAATCTGCCTGTTTCATTCTCCGAACGGCCGTTCGTGAGCACGTTCCATTCCCTCGGCGTCCATATCATCAAAGAGAACGCCCAGAAGATCGGCCTTACCCGATATTTCAGCATATTCGACAGAAGCGATTCGCGCCGGGCCGTAAAAGAGGCTCTCGTCGAGATTGGCCTCGACCCGAAGCAGTATGAACCGAACGTGATCCTGTCCGTCATATCGAAAGAAAAGGGAAACGCGGTCGACATGGCTCAATTTTCGGAAACGGTCGGCACCGACTACATGAGACAGGTCGTCCATAAGGTCTGGCAGAAATATGAAGCGGCCCTGCGCAAAGAAAAAGCCCTCGACTTCGACGACCTCCTCCTCAAATCCGCAGAATTGCTCGAAAAGCATCCCGATATCCGCGCAAAATACCAGAACGCATGGCATTACATCCACATAGACGAATATCAAGACACCAATAAGATCCAATACAAGATCGCCAAGCTCATCGCCGGAGAGAGAAAGAATATATGCGTGGTGGGCGACGTCGACCAGAACATATACAGCTGGCGCGGCGCCGACATAAAGAACATCCTCAATTTCGAACGCGACTATCCCGGCGCGGCCATGGTCGTGCTCGAAGAGAACTATCGTTCCACACAGACGATCCTCGAAGCGGCGAACCATATCATAAAGAAGAACAAGAACCGCTTCGAGAAGAATCTTTTCACCAAGCAGGGAAAGGGCGAACAGATAACCCTGTATCAGGCGTTCGACGAGAACGATGAAGCGCGATTCATCGCCGAAAGATCCGCAGATCTCATCGGAAAGGGGACCGATCCGGCGGAGATCGCCGTCCTCTATCGCGCGAACTTCCAGTCCCGCGCTCTCGAAGAAGCCATGCTCAACCGCGGCGTGAACTATCAGGTGCTCGGCGTGAAGTTCTTCGAGCGAAAAGAGGTCAAAGACGTGCTTTCATATATACGCGCCGCTCTCAACCGCGAATCGCTTTCCGACATACAGCGGATCATCAATGTGCCGGCCCGCGGCATAGGCAAAGCGACGATCGCCAAGATATTCTCCGGCATGCTCGACAGGCTCACGCCCGCGCACGCCAAAAAATGGAGCGAGTTCAACGCCATACTCGACGACATCGTCAAAAGATCGGCAGGCGAGAAGGCGTCCGACCTCGTGAAGTTCGCCATAAAAAGGACCGGGCTCGAAGAGATGCTTTCCGCAGGCAAAGACGAAGACCAGGAAAGGCTCGAGAACATGCGCGAGCTCGCGACCCTCGCGACGAAATACGATTTCATGATCCCCGGCGAAGGCATAGCGAAACTCCTCGAAGACGCGTCCTTGGCCACGGACCAGGACGAAATGGAAGAGAGCAAGCCGGCGGTCAGGCTGATGACGGTCCACGCGTCGAAAGGCCTGGAATTTGAATATGTCTTCATCGCGGGCCTCGAACAGGATCTTTTTCCGCATCGATCGATGGGATCGAGCAAGGGCGATCGACGCGATGATGAAGAGGAGCGGAGACTCTTCTACGTGGCCCTGACCCGCGCCAAAAAGAAGATATATATGTCCCATGCGTCCTTGCGCACGATCTATGGATCGCGTCAGGTGGCGGTGCCGTCGGAATTCATATTCGATATACCCGAACAGTATCTCGCCGAAGAAGAAAGGGCGCGCACCGGAGGAAAAGTGATATATTTCGACATATGATAGGCAGACTATTCGCTAAAAAATCCCTCGGGCAGAACTTCCTCATCACGCCGCGCGTCGTCGAAGCCATCGCTCTCGCCGGCGACCTTCATGAAGGCGAGACCGCGATCGAGATCGGCCCGGGCAAAGGCGTCCTCACCCGCGCGCTCCTCGAAAAAGGCGCCCGCGTAAAGGCGATCGAAAAAGACGACCGGCTCATTCCTGTTCTGTCCGAAGAATTCAAAAAAGAGATCGCGGACGGACGGCTCGATCTCATCCACGGAGATATCCTCGAGATGGATATCGACGCTTCGGTCGCCGCGATCGAAGGAACGTACAAGGTCATCGCCAACATCCCGTATTACATCACCGGCGCTCTCGTGAGGAGATTCCTTTCGACGGACAACAAGCCTTCGCTCATGGTCCTCATGGTCCAAAAAGAGGTCGCGAACCGGATCATCGCCCGAGACGGCAAGGAAAGCATATTGTCCCTTTCGGTCAAAGCGTACGCGGCGCCAGAACTCGTCATGAACGTATCGCGCGGCAATTTCTTTCCTATACCGAACGTCGATTCGGCGGTGATAAAGCTTTCGAATATCAAAAATCCGTTCGCCGATAGCGCCCAAGAAGAGAGATTCTTCGAGATGATCAAAGCAGGCTTCGCCCAAAAGAGGAAAAAGCTGATATCGAACCTCGGATCGGTCATGCCGCGCGCGGAGCTCGAAAAAAGATTCGCCGATCTCGGCATAGGGGAGAACGCCAGGGCCGAAGATATCGGCCTCGATCTGTGGCTAAAGCTCGCGCGCGCCTGATCTGCTTTTTAGCGGGACGTCTCCCC
>JAIFWQ010000037.1 GCA_019661795.1 Candidatus Parcubacteria bacterium
AGGAGATGTTACAGATACGGTGACCGGATTGGCGAACGACGTTCCGCCGTTATCCACGAAATAGGTGCCGCTCTCCGAATCCGCGCCGGGCTGGGCCAGGAACGGAATGCGGAGGCTCGACGGGCCGGTGATGCTGAAGCCCGCCGGTAGAGGAAGGACGGTGAACGAAACCGTTTTCGTGACCAAAGTCGTCGCGCCGTTCACGCACTGGATCTGATAGGTGTAGCTTCCCTGCGTGAGGCTGCCCGTCGATGTCGAACCGGATGCCGTTATGCCGGTGACCGATGCGAACGCCGTGCCGCCGGCGGATGTCTTCGATACGGTGCATGTCGCGCCCGAAGCGAGATTCGATATGGTCCAGACGATGCTCGCATTGCTCGCGTATGCGACGTTCGCGCTGCCGGAAACGCTCGATCCACCGACGGTGGCGTCGAGCGTCGCGTCGGTCGCGATGTTCACGCCCAATGCGCCGGCGATATCGAAGCTCACCCAGCCGACGACGTCGGATCCCCACGCATAGCCGATGAACGAAGTTCCCGAAAGGCTGATGCCGTAGCTCGGTCCGGCGCCGGAGAGCGATATCCATCCGTCCCAGCCGCTTCCATATGACAAAGCCCTCGCCCAGCCTTTCAGGTTATTGCCGTTGATCTGCGCGTTCACCCCCTGGGTGCCGCTTCCTGTCGGAAATCCCGCCAAACCGCCGAATTGTATCCAGCCGATGTTCGACGACCATGCGTATCCGGTGAGAGTGTCGTCGGCATTCTTGTTGACTCCATAATTCGCGGTGCCGCAGGAATTATCGTTCGTACAGTTGAAGCTGATCCAGCCGATGTTCGACGACCATGCCCAACCGGACACGTTATCGGACGTTCCCGCATGAGCGACGTGCGAAAAGAGAGGAGAGAAGGCGAGAACCGAGAGAATGGAAAGAAAAAAAACTTTCATCCCTCATATCATATCATATTGACATCGATCGCAAGAGAACATATGATTGACGCGTCAGCAATTCAGTTCGCCTCCCGGCGGACTTTCTTTATTAAAGGGCCGAAAATAGGCCCGAAACAGGCAAAAACACACACTATGTTCGACCTTAAAGTCATACATTCCGTCCTCGGCCAGCTCGAGGAAGAGCGCGGCATACCGCGCGAAAAGATCATCGAAGCCATCGAAATGGCTCTCGCCACCGCGTATAAAAAGGAATACGGCAAGCGCGGCCAGATCGTCCGCGCGACTTTCGACGTGAACACCGGCGCGACCGAATTCTTCCAGGTCAAGATCGTCGTCGACGACACGAAGGTCATCGATATCCCGGAAGAAGAAGAGATGCCCGAGCTTCCGCCGGAAGACGAGCGCGTCCGCTATAATCCCGAGCATCATATATGGATAGATGAGGCGCGCCTCATCAAAAAGAACGCCGCTCTCGACGAAGAGATGCTCTTCCCTCTCGAACCGAAAGACGATTTCGGCCGCATCGCCGCCCAGACCGCGAAGCAGGTCATCATCCAGAAGATCCGCGAGGCGGAAAAAGTATCCGTCCTCGGAGAATACGGCAAGCGCGAAGGCGACATCGTATCAGGCACCGTGCAGAGGATCGAACGCGGCACGATATTCGTCGACATGGGACGCGCCGTCGGCGTGATCCCGTTCGAAGAGCAGATCCGAAGCGAGCACTACAAGCAGGGCGAGCGCATCCGCGCCTATCTTTTCCGCGTCGAAGAATCTCCCCGCGGCGTGTTCCTGAAGCTCTCTCGATCCCATCCTAAATTCCTCGAGAAGCTCTTCGAGATCGAAGCTCCCGAGATCGCGAACAAGACCGTCGAAGTGAAGGCTGTCGCCCGCGAAGCCGGATCCCGATCGAAGATCGCTGTCATGTCGAACGATTCTCATATCGATCCGATCGGATCATTGGTCGGCCAGCGCGGCGTGCGCGTTTCGACCGTCACTTCCGAGCTCGGCGGAGAGAAGATAGACATCATCGAATGGTCCCCCGACACCAAGAAATTCATCGAGGATTCCCTGTCGCCTGCTAAAATAGCGGCTATAAACCTCGACGAAACGACTAAAACCGCGACCGTCGAAGTGGCCGAAGACCAGCAGTCGCTCGCTATCGGCAAAGGCGGCCAGAACGTCCGCCTCGCCGCGAAGCTCACCGGCTGGAAGATCGACATCCGCCCTATCGGAGGCAGGGCGGCACAGGCAGAACCGGCAGCGGAAGCATCGATAACGGAGTAATACCATGAACATCATCCACGAGATCGATCCCGGAACTCCGGAAAAGATCAACGTCATCATCGAGATCAACAAGGGATCGAAGAATAAATACGAGATCGACAAAAAAACAGGCCTCATCGCCCTCGACCGCGTGTCGCACACGGCGCAGGATTTCCCATACGACTACGGATTCGTTCCGCAGACGCTCTGGCATGACGGCGATCCCCTCGACGTGGTGCTCCTCACGACCTATCCTCTCTATCCGGGCATACTCGCCCGCGTGCGGCCGGTCGCTCTCCTTCATATGACCGATTCCGGCGACAAAGACGACAAGCTCATCGCCGTGCCGTGCGACGATCCCCGCTGGGACGACGTCGAGGATCTCGAAGACCTCAATAAACACACCCTGCGCGAGATCGAGCATTTCTATTCGACGTATAAAAAGCTCCAGAACAAGGAAGTGGTCGTGAAAGACTACAAAGGCAAGGACGCGGCCATCGCAGCGTTCAAGGAATCCATAGAACTCTACAAGAAGGCAAACCCTGTGGTATAATGTTCGCAAGCGCCAAAAGCGCCCTTTAGCATCAAAAAAATGAAAAAAACTATCATCGCAGGCTCATTCGTGGCATCGCTTTCCGTCTTCGCATTCGCCGGAGCGTCCATCGCTTTGGCCGAAGAAGGACAGGCGGTCTCCGTAAATGCGACCGCAACGGTCAACCTGAAGACGGGCAAGACCGAGATAAAGACGGCGGCGCAGGGCATCCGAGCCGAGGTTAAAGGCAAGATCGCCGATCTCAAGGCATCTGCTTCTTCTACGAAGGCTGAAATAAAGGCGGAAAAGGAAAAAGCCCATATCGCCGAGGCCGTAAAGAAGGCCCAGGCTCATTTCGCCCTCGAGATCAGGCGATTGAACGATATCAAGTCCAAGATCGAGAGCCGCCTCGTCAAATTCGAAAAGGCGGGAGCCGTAACGACCGCAGCGCGCGCCGATCTCGGCCTCGCTGTAACGGCGATCTCGGCTGCACAGGCCAAGATAGCGGCTATCGGATCCGTGAGCGTATCGACCTCTACCCCGAAGACGACGCCTGAAAAAGCGGCGGCTGAAGCGGTTCGAAAGGCTTCGCAGAATGCCCAGAGCGCGGTGAATGATGCGCAGAAGGCGCTCACCAAGGTAGTTTCCGACATGAAAGGCCTCGAAGCGAGCGTTAAGAAGGACAAGAACGCTTCTTCATCGGAGGAAACGAGATAATAGAACGTAGAAAAATCACTGATATATGGACACAACGAATTCGAACAAGGGCCCGATCATAGCGGTAGTCGTCATAGCGGCGCTCATCGTCGTCGGCGCGGTCTACTTCTGGAGCGGACGCTCGTCGTCTGACAGCGCATCGACCGTATCGGCATCCGACGATATCGGATCGATCGAAAGCGACCTTCAGGCATCAGGCGCCGGTCCTGATCTCTCCGATCTCGACACTATATAAGAGAGACATCGAACCGCCCGATCAAAGGGCGGTTTTTTGTTGCGCCGGAAGAGCGCCATCCAGACAGCCGCGAAATGGACAAAAAAGCCCTTTGCGGATAGACTTCGAGGCACTATGTCCCACAATCATTCATACAAAGCAGAGATCAAGAAGCTCCCCGCGTCGGGAGAAGTCGAGATTAAAAGCTCGATAAGCGCAGCCGAATTCGACGCCGCCGTACGCGAAGCCCTCGAAGAGATACGGAAAGGCATCGAGCTTCCCGGATTCCGAAAAGGCGCAGCGCCGGAAAAAATCGTCCGAGAGAAAGTCGGCGAAACGGCTCTCTTGCGCGAGGCGGCGGAACACGCGATCTCGCACGCATACGGCCACATACTCCAGGCCGAAAAGATCGACGCTGTCGGATATCCGAAGGTATCGATAACCAAGATCGCCGTCGGCAATCCCCTCGAGTTCACGATCGTCACCGCGGTCGTTCCCGAGATCAAGGATTTCGACTATGCGAAGATCGCCGCGAAAGAGAATGCGAAAAAAGCAGAGCCTGTCGAAGTGACGGATGACGAGCTCGCGAAGGCGAAAGAGAAGATGCCGGATGTCAAAAAAGAAGATCTCATAAAAGAAAAAGAGTTCCGCGCGCTGGAGAAAAAGAGGATCGCCCTCGTCGACGCCCTGACCGGCGGGCTCGACATCGTCCTTCCTGACATGCTCGTCGAATCCGAGCTCGCGCGCATGACGGAACAGATGAAGCACGACATCGAACGCATGGGGCTCAAGTTCGAAGAATATCTCAAGCATCTCA
>JAIFWQ010000038.1 GCA_019661795.1 Candidatus Parcubacteria bacterium
ACGAATAGCTCGCACCTATGACGGAGATCGGCACCGATTGCAGGTTCGCGGCCAGGCTGAAGATCGATATCGATCCAGTGCCCAAAAACGATGCGAACGACACCAATCCGAGGTTCGTGATCTGCTGGGACGACATCGTGACGGTGCGCGGCACGGAAAGCATGACGACTTTTTTGACCCTCGCCCATTCGAATCCGGATATGAGGCGCGGGAAAAGGCCGTCCTTTATGACCAAAGGCACCTGCGCGAACGACAGGAGCAGGGCGCCGAGAACGACGCCGCCCGCGAGCCCGGCGATGCCCCAGCGCGGCAGGAAGAATACGATGCCCGCGATGATGCCGACGTTATAGAGAGGCGAACTCAAGGCATATACGAGGAACCGGTTATGGATCTGGGTGATCGACGCGAAGAACGACGACAGGCCGAGGAGTATCGGGGAGAGAAGCAGGATCCGCGACGTCGATATCAGGGTGTCGCCGAGGCCGCGCGCGAACAGGTTCGGGAAGAGCGCCTTGTCCAAGGCCGGCATGAATATGAACGCGACGGCGCAGGCGGCGAATATGATGAGAGAGAACGCCGAAAAGAGGCTCTGAACGGAGCGTTTCAGCTCGTCCGGGCCTTTTTCCTTGCTTTCCATGAGGAACGGCACCAGGATCGACGTCGAGACGAGCGACGCGACCGTGATGAATATGAAGTCCGGCACGCGGAACGCCGCGTAATAGACGTCGAGAGCCGACGATGCGCCGAGCGTGTGCGCGAGGAGCCTGTCGCGGACGAGAGCGAACGCGAGGGACGCAACCGACGAGGCGGCGAGAAGATAGGCGGCCTCATGGAGGCCGCTCACTTCCCTGCCTACGAACGATAATATTCTTTTGACCATCTATTGCTTCACCGGAAGCGACGGCTTCTTCACCGCGCTCGCGGCTGGAGCCGGAACCGGAGATCTGCCCGCCTCGAGATTGGCGATCGCCGCTTTCACATCCGCGTTGTCAGGATTAGTCTTTTCGAGATCCTGGAATTGGACGAGAGATTTGTCTTTGGCGCCGGTCAGATAATACGAGAGGCCGAGGAAATATTTGGCGTTGGCGTACTGCGGATTGAGAGACACCGCGCGCTCGAGGGCGAGGACCGCGCTCTGATAGTCTTTCTTGCTGTAATAGAGGAGGCCGAGCTGGAAGAATATGCCGGAATCCGATGGCGAAAGCGTCGCCACGGCCGAAACCGATTTGATCGCGTTATCCACGTCGTTCTCCGCGATCTGGATCTGCGAAAGCAGATATATGGCGTCGGCGTAGTCGCTCTTCTTTTCGAGAGCCTTGGCTATGTAGTCTTTCGCAGCGGCGCTATCTTTGTGCGCCACTTCGAGCCGGGCAAGGACGAGATATATCTCCGGGCTGTCAGGATTGAGGGCGAGAGCGGACTGATAGGATTTCTTGGCATTGTCGTACGCGCCTTCGATATTGAGAGGCACGACGGCTTCGAACACCCTGCCGAGCGTGAGATGGTTCTGATAGCTCGTCGGATCCGCCGCGACCGCCGCCTGCGCCGCCTGGATAGCCGCCGCGATGAGGCTCTGGAACTTTGCCTGCGCTTCCGTCTGCCCTATCTTCTGGTCGCCAAAGAGCTGATTGATGCGGGCCAGATAGACTTCGGTGAGCGTCTGATAATAGACGTCCGAAGGCGCGAGCGAAATAGCGTTCGCCAGATATGCCTGGCCTTTGTCGATATCGGCCGTCCTGCCGAGAGCGATGACGGCCTTCTGATAATAGATGGCCGAGACGAGCTTGATCGTGACGAAATAGCCGAACGACACGGATCCGATAAGGACGAGCACGGCGAGAAGGACCGATATAAACGAAGCCGCCGGCTTGCCTATGACGGAATATGACGATACGGGAAGCGCTTTGTCAGCCCGCAAGGAAGCGATCAGAAGTCCCGACAGGGCGAGCGTCAGGATCCAGAGAGCGCTCGACGGCACATACATGATCGAGAATATCCAGAGATAGACGCTGCCGAAGAGCGACGAGAGCACGAGGTATCGGGAGAACGGCGACGTCCCCTCTTTGAAAAGAGCCTTGACCGCCGTCCACAGGAAGAGACCGACGAAGGCGAGCGCCGCAAGGAATCCCAGGATGCCCGTCGTGGCGAGGAGGCTCGGTATGAAGCCGATGCCGTAATTGAAGTCCGCGTTCCAGAAAAGCGTGCCGTTGATGCCGGCCGGCTTATGCATGAGCCATTCGGACGAGAATCGGTTCGGGCCCGCGCCGAAGACCGGATGGTCTTTTATGGCAGACGTCGATACGTCGAGGGTCGACGTCCACGATGGACGGACTTCGAGCTGGGACGTGCCGAGCGAGTCGGCGAGGACGCCGCCGAGCCTCGCGCCGAAGAAAAGGAATATGACCGATATGACGAGAGCGGCGAGGACATGATACGGAACGCGGGCGCCGAGACCGGCCGATC
The DNA here is from genome assembly GCA_019661795.1 of Candidatus Parcubacteria bacterium. Classification (GTDB taxonomy): domain Bacteria; phylum Patescibacteriota; class Minisyncoccia; order Phycocordibacterales; family UBA6065; genus UBA6065. The sequence goes on from JAIFWQ010000038.1 coordinate 2,464, forward strand.
CCGACCTTTTGCCGTACGAAAGCTCGTATATGAAGAATACGAGAGAGAGGATCGCGAGCGCCGCCCAGACCGGCGAGAAATTGATGACGACGAGCATGGCGAGCGACAAGACGAGCGCCGCATAGACGAGGCCCTTGAAGAGCCTGCTCAATGTCGCGCGCTCGAGGGCGACGAGAGAAAGCACGGCGCCGAGGCCGAAGAATATGGCGACGTCGTTCCATTTGCCGATGAGATTCGCGGTCGCGCCGGCGAGAAGGCCGCCGAAGGAGAGCGCGTCAGGGCCGGCGATGAACCGGATGACATGGAAAAGAGCTATGGCGAGGAACGAGACGAGGAGCGTGGTATAGGAATAGAATATCTGCTTTTCGGTCCTCGTGACGAGGGGCACGAGCATGAAAAGTACGAGAGACGGCAGGAAGAACGCGAGCGTGCCGAGCTCGAAGCCGTGGCCGGCGAGAGACGCGGCGCCATTCGCCGAGACGAGAGCGGAAGCGGCGTACGCGGCGGCGAAAGCTCCGCCTGCGGCATAGAGAATAGTCTTCGGGACCTCGAAGACCCCGTCTTTCAATCGCGCGATGAGCCACAATGCGAGGGCGATGACGATGCCGTAGAGGATCGCCGCTGATTTGCCCGTCTGCAAAGGCACGGAAAGCGATGGGATGAAGAATACCGGCGCGAAGAAAAGAGTGATCTGGAGGACGATGAAGGAAAGCCTGTCGAGCCTCGAGGAGCCTGCTGTTGTCATAATGGTCTTGGTCTCAAAAAAGACTTGTAATGCCGCCTGATAGCGAGATTCATTATATAGAATAGGACAAGGGGTATCAATGCCCGAGGCGCTGGATTTTTGGGATAAAAGGTGTATAACTGATGGGCCTGTACCGGACGGCCGCTCGCGGCGCAAGCCGCGGGAGGAAAGTCCGAACACATGCTTTCGCAAGGAAGCAGCACGGTAGCGGGTAACGCCCGCCGGGAGAAATCCTAGAGATGAGAACAGAGACGAGTCTCCGCGCAAGCGGAGGGTGAAACGGCAAAATTCTTACCTATGTGCAAGGCCGTGCCCGTCGCAAGACGGGAGTGCCGCTCGAGGCCGGTGGCGACATCGGTCCCAGATAAATGGCCGTCCAGTCCTTCGGGACAGACAGAATTCGGCTTATAGGTACAGCAGCATGAAAAACTCCGCCCTAAAGGCGGAGTTTTTCTTTTATGATCCGCGGGGCAAAGATCAGTGCTTCTTCCCTCCTCCGTCCACCTCGTAGTTGGTGTTCTGGGCTTCGAAGAAATTGACGAGCTCGAAGACGTCGGTCGACGTGGCCATCCATTTCGCCGGGTTCGTAGCATTGTAATATTTCGGCAGGCCGAGCTCTTCCAGTCGGCGGTCGCAGACATACATGACGTACTGGTTCACGTAATCGGCATTGAGGCCGAGAATGCCGTTCGGGAAAAGGTCTTTGTTGTAATTGACCTCGAGATTGACTCCTTCGATGATGATGTCCCTGATCTCGGTCGCGAATTCCTCGGTCAGAAGCTCGGCGTTCTCTTCAAGGATGTGATGGATGAGGTTCATGCCGAATTTCAGGTGGAGCGATTCGTCGCGGATGACCCAGTTGATCATGGATCCGAAATTGCGGAGCTGGTTCCTCTGGCGGAACGAGAGCGCCACCATGAAGCCGGAATAGAACCAGATGCCTTCCATGACGATGTTCGTCGCCACGAGATTCCTGATGAAGTCCTTCTTGCCCTCCGGCGACTCGATGTTGAGCTTGTCGTCGATCATCCTCTTCATGTATTTGTTGATGTAGGCTTCCTTGGCCTGCATCGAAGGCACTTCGAGGTGAAGGCTGAAGATCTTGGTCCTGTCGAACGGGAACGTCTCGAGCACGTATTCGAAGGCGACGCAGTGGTTCGCCTCTTCCCACATCTGCTTGGCGAGGTAGAGATGGCATTCAGGCGACTTGAGGTATGGATATATGCCGAGAGCCTCC
>JAIFWQ010000039.1 GCA_019661795.1 Candidatus Parcubacteria bacterium
GGATTCTCTCCGTCCGTTTTCGTCTTCCACATATCTTTCGCCCGCGCTTCGAGGCTCCTTTGCGTCGTTTCGAGCGCCTGATCCGCCCGCGCGACCGCATTTTTCACGAAGCTCACATACGCAGGCTCTTTTGCGGTCTCATCGCCGACGTTCACGCGGTCGAGGAGATCGGAGACGAGGCTCGAAGTTCCAGAAAAATAGCTTGCCGCGGCCGCGATGGCGTTCGAGACGACAGGAATGTTAGGTATGGCCGAACCAGATCCTTCCTCCGCGTCGGGCTTTTCCGCTACGACGACCGCTATCGTTTGGGTGGCGACATCCGCGATTTCTTGCGTGTCGCCATCATCGCGGTCGATCGCCGAGCCGTGAATTTTTGCGGAGAATTTCTGCGATCCGGCCTCTGCTGTGAATCTCGCCCATACCACCTCCGAATTGCCCGCCGCTATGGAAAAATCGGCTGATCCGATCTCTTTATCGTTCGAATAGAAATAGACGGCGCCTTTCAGGTCGGCGTCGCTCGGATTCTGGACGGCCGTGTAGATCTTCACGATGTCGCCTTCGACAAAGCCGTTCTTCGAGAACCACAGAGGGCTTTTAACGAACCCGACGTCGCTTGCCGCGAACGATGCGAACGGGAACGAAAGCGCGGCGGCGAGGAATAAAATATGAAAAGTGAGGCGCATGACGTACCTATAATATCATGCGGAGAACGCGTGTGACCTGTGTGGGAATCGGTCACAGGTCCTCGCTTGGAGGCTCGGCCCGCGACCCCGCCTCGGCCGCCTTCGCGGCCTCCGGCTTTCGATTCTCGCCGCTGGCGATCACTGGAAATCAAAAATGGCTAGCTTTGGCTAGCCATTTTTGATTTTGTGACCCTACGGGGAATCGAACCCCGATTTAGAGCTTGAGAAGCTCCCGTCCTAACCATTAGACGATAGGGCCGCTGGAATGCTTTCGAGACGACAAAATAGAGGATACAGACATTTCGGCACTTAATCAAGAATGCGCAAGCAAAGCGCGGCGCCGGCGGCGAAGAAAATAAAAAGCGGCCCGTTTCCGGACCGCTTCGTCAGACGCCGATCTCGCGTCTGTAATTTTTTCTTGCCTTCTTGCTTTCGTCTTTGGGGACGTCCTGCATGAATCCGAACAGGGCAGTCTTAGGCTTTGCCGGTTCCGTGCCGGGGAACTCGCCTTGAACGCCCTGCCGCGCGAGCTGATCCCTTCTTCCCATCGCCATGATCTCGCTCACGGTGGAGAGGGGAAGCGCATCTCCTGATACTCCCGGCATGAACGGCTTACGGCTCCGTTTGCGGTAGGTCCATCCTTTGCCCGACCCTTTTTTGTAGGTCGAGACCGGAATGATCCGCCGCGCCCTGATGCCGGGAACATAGAATTCTCCGTGCTTCGTGCCGTGCTTGAGAACGTCGCTCGCTCTATCCATGGCCGCGCGCAGGTCTGCTTTCGTCTTGCGCTTCGCCTTTTTGCCCCGGCGCTCGATTTTTCTCAAAACCTTTTTCTTCCGGGATTCCGCGAGCATCTTGCCGAGTATCGAAGCGATCCCAAATCTGACCTCCTCGTACGCTTCCTTGTCGCAGGTCCGCGTACGGATAGGCATGTTGGCGCGTATGGCGTCCTCCCTGAACTGATTGAACTCTTCGCTCGTCGGCTTTCGGGAGAATCGCCGGCAATGTTCGCCTGCGCGTCTCAACAGGTCTATGTACGCGCAGTCCGCCATATCTTTGAGCGCGGGCTCTCGTATGGCTATCTTTTCCAGATCGGAAAGAGGCTTTTTCGCCTGTCCGTCGCTGTCCATGGTGGTCTCCTTTCGTTTTCGATTGTTCGTTCGTTAAAGTGCTTTGTCATCATATAACAATAAAATGTAGGATTTAGCAAGGCTGTCGGGGGATAACATAAAAATGAAGATCCCCGCAGTGTTAGTGCGGGGATCGGGCCGATCGGGGGTATTACTTTTTCGGCCTGTTCTTGCGATTGAGACGGGGGTTCATGTCGTAGGCGACGTGGTTTCCTCGCAAGGTGTGCTGCTCTGTGTGCTGTTGGATCTTTTGGTTTTCCGAGGCGATGGCGATCAGAGCTACGGCGATGGCTTCGCCGAAGCTGACCGGCCTGCCGAGACGGTCGCTTAATCTGACATCCAGTAGACCATTCATAGCGAGAAGGGAACTAAGGTTGGCTGTCGAATTGCTGACTGGCCATATCGTACACTATGTACGAATATTTGTCAAGCGAGCACTTCGTCCACCACCGCCTTTATGTCAGAGCCCTCGGCTTTGCCCTTGAGCTCTTTCGATACCGCGCCCATCAGTTTGCCCGCGCCGGTTTTGTCGGCGATGCCGAGTTCGGCCTTTTTCGCGAGAACGACTTTCCGTATGTCTTCTTTCGGCATCGACGCGGGGAGGTATTTTTCCAAAATGGCGAGCTCTTTTTTCTCTGTCTCCGCGAGCTCCGGCCGGCCGCCTTTGGTGAACTGGTCGATCGAATCCTTTCTCTGCTTCACGAGCCTTCGGATGACGGCGAGCGCTTCGTCATCGGTCGCTTCGGTCGCCGGGGATTTTTTGGCGAGAAGCTCTTTTTGGATCTCCGCCTGAACGCCGCGTAGGACGAGCGTGCGGGTCTCGTCTTTGGCGATCATCGATTCCTTTATATGGGCCTTTATCGTTTGGTGTAGTGTCATAGATAAGATAATACCATAGGCGGAAAGTGCGCTCGGCCTGCGGATGGAATATAATGAGGCCGTGCAGACCATCCTCATCATCCTCGCCGTATTCATATTATTGGCCAATGCGGCCGCTCTTTTGATGTTCCTGCGCAAAAAGCCGGCCGACGCGCCGAAGGCAGACGATACGGCTATGAAGCTCCTCCTCGAACAGATGAACGAGCTCAACCGCACCATGGACAAGAAAATGGGGGAGACGCATCGCACCGTCACGGATTCCATGAAAAATCAATTCTCCGAATCCCAGAAGCTCGTCGACAAATTCCTGCGCGAGATCACGACCATGACGGAAAAAGTGACCCGCGTCGAAGAAACAGGCAAACAGATGGTGTCGTTCGCCGACCAATTGCAGAGCCTGCAGGACATCCTCAAAAATCCGAAACAGCGCGGCGTGCTCGGCGAATACTATCTCGAGACGCTTTTGAAGAACGTCCTGCCGCCCGGCAGCTACGCCATGCAGTATGCGTTCAACGACGGCCTGATCGTGGACGCCATCGTCCGGGTGAAAGACAAGATCATCCCTGTCGATTCGAAGTTCTCGCTCGAAAACTATAATCGCCTGGCGGAAGAGAAGAACGAGGCGGAAAGGACGCGTCTCGAAAAGCTTTTCGTCGGCGATCTCAAGAACCGCATCGTCGAAACGGCCAAATACATCAGGCCGGCCGAAGGCACGATGGATTTCGCGTTCATGTTCATCCCGCACGAAGCCATATATTATGAGCTGCTCGTGAACAAGATCGGCGCGTCCCTCGACGATACGGACAATCTCATCCAGCGCGCGGCGAATAAATACAAGGTCATCATCGTGTCGCCGACATCGTTCCTCGCGTATCTCCAGACGGTGCTTCAGGGGCTGAAGGCGCTTCAGATAGAAGAGACGGCGAAAGACATCGTCCAGAGGGTGGGCGAGCTCGGCAAGCATATGAAGGCGTACGAGGAGTATCACAATAAATTGGGCAACAATCTGGCGACAGTTGTGAATCAATATGTATTTTCGTCGAAAGAGCTGAAAAAGGTGGACAAAGACGTCATGCGCATCACCGGCACGGCCGCAGGGCTCGATCCGGTGCTCATAGAGAAGCCGGAGGCGGTGGAATAGGGCCGGGCCTGGGCGGGCGCCGCCTAGGCCCGCGGCAGAAGCGCCCGGATATTGCCTTTTTACGGCCCTTGTGCGATACTGGCCTCTACAAAAGCCCTATCCAGGGCTCTATAATTTTCCCAAAATGGCTACAAAAAAGGCGCAAAATACCCCAGAAAAAGCCGCGAATGCGGGCAACCCAGGCGCTTTCGCCGTCATCGCGACGGGCGGAAAGCAGTACAAAGTGAAGGCCGGCCAGATCATAAAGATCGAAAAGATGCCCGGCGAGCACAAAGTAGGCGGCAAAATCGTATTCGACAAGGTTCTCCTCGTTGAAGACGGCGCTGAAACGACTGTCGGCGCTCCATTCATCGCCGGTTCGAAAGTCGAAGCCGAGATCACCGAGATCGGCCGCGACGCGAAGGTCATGGTCGTCCACTACAAGCAGAAGAGCAAGTATTTCAAGAAGTACGTTCATCGCCAGCCTTTCTTCAAGGTAGCGATCAAATCTATAGCGTAAGCCTGGCGCACTCGCACCTCACAAAAACCCCGCCATCGCGGGGTTTTTGTTTTGAGAGATATTTGGGGGCGGGTCTCTCCTCCCC
>JAIFWQ010000040.1 GCA_019661795.1 Candidatus Parcubacteria bacterium
GGGGGTCTTCGATATGTACATGCCTTTTTCCTTGGCGAGGCGCTCGTCTTCGCGCAGTTTGTATATTTTCGCCTGAAGGATAGCCATGGCGCGCTCGCGGTTCTGGGCCTGGGAGCGCTCGGAATCGACGTGGACGGCGATCTTGGTCGGGATATGGACGAGCCGCACCGCCGTTTCGCGCTTGTTCACGTTCTGGCCGCCGGGACCTGACGATCGGGCGAATTCGATGCGGATGTCGTCGGCCGGGATGTCCAGCTTTTCGGCCTTATCGAATTTCGGAATGACTTCGACGAGGGAGAACGACGTATGACGGAGCTTTTTGGCGTTGAAAGGCGATACGCGCACGAGCCGGTGCACGCCTGATTCATTTTTCAGCGTGCCGTATGCGGCCGCGCCTTCGATCTCGAACGCCACGTTGCGATAGCCGCCGCGGTCGTTCTTGTTCTCATGGAGAAAATAGATCTTCCAGCCTTTTTTGCCGGCGTATTTCATATATATCTCGAGGAGCATGCGGGAAAAATCTTCGGCATCGTCGCCGCCCGCGCCGGAATATATAGTGATGATGGCGTTGCCTTTCTCATACCTGTCGGCTTCCGCGATCTCGGCTTTGTAGCTGTTGAGCTCCTTTAAAATAGACTGCGCCCTGTCTTTATTGTCCCAAAACGCGGCGTCGGCCATGAGGGACTCGATCTCCGCTATCCTCTTCCGCTTGTCGGTCATGATGATTTGAGTATACATGAAAAAAATTAGCCGGCACGCAGATCCTGCATGCCGGCTCGGAAGTCTTAGAGTACCAAAGGTTTTATTTAGTGCCGATGGCTATAGCGGCACCGCTCGCAAACCGAATGAGACTCCTCCCTACTCCCGTCATCGCGCCCGAGGCAAACCAGCAAGGAAGCCTGGCGCGAGGTGAGAGCATGATAACCCATCGGCGCCAAAAGTCAAGCGGCCGCGTCGCCGTTTTTGCAAAAAAGCCCGAAATCTACTATATTGTTCCTATTGTTTTCGTTTCGCGGTTCCGTTTCGACGCACGCCAACGTAGCTCAGTCGGTAGAGCACGTCATTGGTAATGACGAGGTCTCCGGTTCGATCCCGGACGTTGGCTCCCGGCGGTCTTTGAAAGACAGACGGTCCATAGCGGCAGACGGCAATACGCGCCACCTTAGCTCAGTTGGTAGAGCAATACTTTCGTAAAGTAGAGGTCCCCGGTTCGACCCCGGGAGGTGGCTCCATATCATTCCGATATCTCCCCTTTCCTGAACGCGTTCACCAAAAGATGCGCCAAGCGCGTCGGTTCGGGCAATCGATAGCCGCGGATGCAATTCCGCGCGAGGTCGAGGGATTGTTCGAGGCTCACCCGATGTCCCGGCGATACGATGATCGGATTCGAGCGTGCTTTCGATTTGAAAGCATGACCGACGGGCTCGCCTGTGCGCGGATCGACAAGCGGGGCCGCGTCGCCTGCTTTTTCAGGCAGAGATGCGCCTTCAGGAAATGCGCCGAAGAGCCGCGATTTGGCGGAGCCGATCGTCGGGATATCCGCGACGAGCCCCAGATGCGCGGCGATGCCGAGCCTGCGCGGATGGGCGATCCCCTGGCCGTCGACGACGATCAGATCCGGTCTCGTCCGGAGCTTTGCAAGGCATTCGAGAAGTCCGGGGATCTCGCGGAACGATAGGAGCCCCGGAATATACGGAAAGTCCGCACGGACTTTGGCGACGGCATGATCGATCGGCCGGAGATCCGGATATGACAGGACGATGATGCCGGCATAGAGGTCCGCGCCGAATCTCTCCAAAGACACGTCAGCGCCCGCGATCGTCTTGATCGGCCGGTCCAAAGGCTCGATGCGGAGATCCTCGCGCATCTTCTTTTGAAGCGCGATCGCCTCCGCCGGGCTTATCTGGTTTTCTTTCATCCTTTCATTCATTTATACTTCTAGTACGACCGGCCCCGGTCCGTCGCCATGAAACAATCCGTCCTTCCAGGGCGTATACATTATTAATATGAGCACCATCGCGCCCGAAATAATAGATCGAGCGAAAAAAGGAGATATCTTCGCATTCGAGGAGATCATTTCCGCCTTTGAAAAGCCCCTCTGGAACTATCTCGTGCGTCTCGTAGGAAGCCGCGACGATGCCGAGGATCTGATCCAAGACACGTTCGTGAAGGTCTATAAACACATCAAGACCATCGACTCGACCAAAAATATCAAGTCGTGGATCTATACCATCGCCACCAATACGGCCTACGATTTCCTGCGCAAAAAGAAGCGCGAAGCGACGGTAGAACTTGACGACGAGTACGAAACAAAGCCTGATAATGCGTCGTATTACTCAGTATCGATAGAGGATAACATTGAAAAAAAAGATGTGGCGGCGGCAATAGACCGCCTCGACCTTCTCTATAGAGGGCCGATAATCCTTTATTATAAAGACGGCTTTAGCTACGAAGAGATAGCCGACATGCTCTCGATTCCGATCAACACGCTTAAGACCCGCCTTTCGCGAGCGAAGAAGCAGCTCGCGGCATTACTGGTGAACTACGAATAAAATCATGAACGAAAAACTCGAAATGGACATGGACACGAAGGTAGAAAGGGTCCTCGACATGCGCATAGAATCGCTCCTCGAAGAGCCGATGCCGTCGCATCTCCACGCCAAGATCATGAAGCGCGTCTTTTTGGCCGGGTACGGCAAATACCTCGCGTTTTCGGCGAGCATCCTGCTCCTGAACCTCGGCGTGCTCGGGCTCGACCTGTACCGTACGTTCACCTCTGTCGGCGTCGCGGGCGCCCTGAAAACGCTCCGCGAAGGCTTCGCCGTGAGCCCGGCGTATTTCGCTTCGGCCGTATCGACCCTCTATGGCGTCTTGCCTCTCCAGTCGATCGTCGCCACAGGATTCACCGTCGCTCTCTCCGCATATATCGCCGTCATATTCGTGAGGGTATATCGCAACCCGCACGGCGTCAGGATATTGAAAGGCATGTAAGCTCCTTCAGAGCCCATAGAAAAAACACGCTGACCGGTCAGCGTGTTTTTTCGTTCTATGGATTCGTCGCGCCGGTGCCTCCGCCCTGCGAACCCGACTGGCTTCCCGGATTCCCGAGGTTCACCTCGAGAGCCGGGGTCTGGCCGCCCGTTGCGGGAGCCGGAGCTCTTCTCGCCATCACGAACCATACGATGAATCCCACGATGATCACCACGAGGATGACCAGAATGGCATTCGTCGTCGAATTGTTCTCATTCATATGTTTTTAAAGCTAAATCCCCGCTTTTATATACGAAACAGGCCGTTCGTTCGGGTTCGCGCTCGATTTTTGAGAAAAGATATGCTTAAATAGGTCGCACGCTCATGCGGGTGTAGCTCAGCTGGTTAGAGCGCTTCCCTGTCACGGAAGAGGTCGTGGGTTCAAGTCCCATCACTCGCGCAGGAAACAGAAGAGACACAAGGAATATGTCGGGATAGCTCAGTCGGTAGAGCACAGGACTCATAAGCCTGGGGTCGTGGGTTCGATCCCCACTCCCGACACAAAAAGCGCGTTTTGAAAGAAACGCCTCCCCATCCCCGTAATATCCATGTGTCCTTCTAATAGTGATTGACAAAAGCGCTCGCTTCCTCGGCCGGGCGCTTTTGTTTTAGGCCTTTTAGGCCGATGCCTTGAAACAAAAAGGGTGCCGGCGGGTGTATTATGAGCGTATACATATAGCCTTATAAAGCATGGACAATCAAAGAAATTCGTGGATAGCGGGCGTCGTAGTCCTTTTGATCATCATCGTGGGCGGAGTCTACCTGTGGCGATCGAACGCCAATCCGGGCAATTCGACGGCCACGACGACGCCTTCCGGCTCGACCATGATGCTGCCCTACGGGCGCACAACGCTCGGCATCGACCAGGAAGGCGTATTCCGCGGCATTACGATCCGGCCGCTCTCCGTCGCCGAAGACAGCCGCTGCGGCGCAGGCGTCCAATGCATCCAGGCGGGGACGGTGCGCGTCGTCGTGCGATCGGATCTCGGCGCGGGATCGTCGAGGCAGGACACGGTCGCTCTCGGCAGCACCACGCCGGTATCGACGTTCACTATATCTCTCATATCGGTCGAACCATCTGCGAAAGCAGGCGCGAAAATAGCTGACAAAGATTACCGCTTCACATTCGAAGTGCACCAGAACGGCGATGGATCGGGCTTGGAGGGCAAGGGGTAATCAAAGGCCGATCACTTTTTTAAGATCGGCTTGAAAACCGGGAGTCGTGGCGTATTCTGTGGTCTCCTCAGGAGAAAGCCATTTGTATTCGGTGTGCTCCCAATCGATAGCTACATCGGATCTCGATATATCCGCGATCAAAAGATGCCTCGCCCATTCCCTGCCTAGATCCGGATCGACGAACGTATATATC
>JAIFWQ010000002.1 GCA_019661795.1 Candidatus Parcubacteria bacterium
GATCCGCCCACGATTCGAAAGCGACCTTGCCGTCGAGCCCGAGCGCGCGGACTTTCGATTTGAGGCTCGTCTCTTCAGGTCCCGAGCCGAGGATAACGAGACCGGCATCGGGATAAGATGCCGCCGTACCGGCAAAAGCGTCGATCGCATCTCTGATGCCTTTTTCTTTCGTCAGTCGGGACGCTATGAGGACGATCTTTTTGAACTGCGGATATTTTGCGCGGAGATCGGCTCTGATAGGCGCCGCTTTGATCGCCTCGACATCCGCGAATATAGGCAGAACGGATGTCTTCGCGGCGATATCGGCAGACAGGCTCGCTTTTATCCTCTCCGAGACCGCGCGGACGGCGCGGGCGTGTGGCAACGTCTTCTTCGAAAGGGCGATCCTCACCCGATTGAGTATGCTTTTCTTGAAATACGGGCTGTGAAAGTCGGTATGGATCTGAATATGGAGCGGCAAACCAGTTTTTTCCGACAATTTCTTGCCGACGATGCCGGTTTCGAACGGATCCTGTGCGGTGATGACTGAATTTTCGGCGGTGAGACCGGCGGCGATGACAGACGCGCCGATACGGACGGCATCATTCACATAAAATAATTTCGAAGAAGAATTCGTAGGGTATGCGAACGTATTTCGAGAGATTTTTATTTTTCCTTCATCAGCGCCCGCCGCGTTCCGCGCGTCGAGCGCGCCTTTTTTCGAAAACACGACGATATGAAGCTCGCCGAACAGATTTCCATACTCTTCCATGCGCGCGCGGACAGGCGAACCCTCTTCGAGGATCTTGGCGTCGGTCGATATCATAAGGACGTTAGTCATGAGATGTGGTGCGCAATTCCGAGGCGAGGGCGGCGGCGAGCGTCTCGAGCATGATCTCATCGGTGAATCGGGAGACGTCTTTTTTGGCCGCCCGGGCGAGCATATCCGCGCGCTTTGGATCCTTTAAAAGGCTTATAATAGCCTCCGTAAGGCTCTGTGAGGCCCCAGGAGCCACGAGAATGCCGTTCTCGCCGTTCCGTATGATCTCGACATTCCCGCCCACCGCCGTGGTTATAACCGGCGTCCCCAAAGCCATGGTTTCGATGATCTGGTGCGAAAATCCTTCATACGAAGTATTGAGAGCGAAAAGGTCGGCGGCTTTCACGTATTCGAAAAGGATCTTCTGGTCGAGGCGGCCGGCGAAAACGACCCGCTCCTCGAGCCCGAGCTCTTTCGCTCTCGCTTTCAAAACGCTTCCCTCCGGCCCGTCGCCTATGACGACGAGCTTCGCGTCGGGCTCCGCGGCGATGACCTGCGGCATGACATCGATGAGCTCTTTCATCCCTTTCCACGGCACGAGGCGGCCGGCCGTGACGACGACCTTGCCGGCCCATTTGAGCCGCTTGCGCAAAATAGACGGCGTCGTCTTCGTCGCCTCGATGCCCACGCCGTTGTAGATGACGGACATGCGCCTCGAATCGATGCCCCAGTCGACGAGGATCGATTTCAGATACCGGCTCGGTACGATGATCCGCGAAGCGCCTTCCGCGACATACGTCTGTATCCTTCGAAGGAGCCTGACCTGCCACGGATATTTTGTGCGGCCGCCGACGAATGCGTCGAGGTCTTCTTTGACGCCGAATCTCTGCCTGCCCTGCTCCCACGCATAGTCGCCCGCGACGCGCAAAAGAAATCTCTTGCCCCTGATCTGCGAAGCGAGAAGCGCGGGCAGGCCGACCGATACGGGATCGAGGGCGAATATCGCGTCGGCCGCCGGGGCTTTCTTGAAAAGCTCGAGGAAATAGAGGAAATGCCGGATGACCTTCGGCTTGTCGATGTAGTCGCCGAAGCTCGCGATCTCGACGTCTATGCCGCGCTTCGGCAGTTCGTCATAGAGGAGCTTGGAATACGTCGCCGGCCCGCCGATCTGGGGCGGGAATATGCCTGTGGCCACGAGTATCCTCATGTTCTTCATGGTTTTTGCAGTATATCAGACGAGATCGAACGCCTTCTCTTTCATGTCCCGCGCCACGATCTTCCAGTCATAATGGTCGACGACCATGTGCATGGCATTGTCCACGATCTCATCCCGAAGATTCTTGTCGCGGATATAGATCTCGACCTTCCGGGCGATGTCGCGGGGCGAATTCACTTCGCACAAAAGGCCGGTTCTTTTGTTCTCGAGGAAATCGACGATGCCGCCCACCGGCGTAGCGATGACGGGAAGGCCGGCGGCCATGGCTTCGATGAACGAATTGCCGAAGCCCTCCGAAAGCGACGGCCTGACGAAGACGTCGCAGGCCTGAAGATATCTCGGCAGGTCGTCATGCGGGATGAATCCCTTAAATATCGTGCGCTCGTCGAGCTTCAAGCTCTTCGCTTGCTGTTTCAGATCTTCGGCGAGAACGCCTTCGCCGAGGACGAGCAGTTTGACGTTCTCGGGGAGATACGCGAGGGCGGATATGATGTCGCCCACGGCGTTTTTGGCCACGAGCCGCGAAGACGTGACGAGAAATATATCGCCCTGCTTTTTGCCTATCTCCCTTTTTACGAGCTCGAGCTCCGAACCGACGACGAGCCGGGAGAATCGATCGACGTCGACGCCGTTCGGTATGACGACCGGGTCAGCCTTCGCGCCCATCGACAGGGCGAACGACGCCAGATATTTCGATATAGCCTGGATGCGGTCGGCATGGGTGAAGATCATCCTGAATATGCCCGAAACGAGCCTGGTTTTCTTCATGATGTATCCGATCGGGTCGCCTTCCTGGAGCGTGAGCAGGAACGGCGTATGCATATTGAAAAGCTTGAAGAAGAGCGCGGCGAATCCGGCGTGATTGGCCATGATGCTCCATATGAAGTCGAAGCGCTCGGTCCTGTGGATCCGATGCGCGGCCATGGACGCGAAAAAAGGAAAAAGATATTTGTCGAGAGCGAAAAGGAAGCCCTTTTCACGCGCGAGCCCGATGCGATGAATGGTGACGTTGCCGATCTTCTCTTTTTTCGGCAGGCTCGCGCCGGCGCGGAGCGTCACCATATGGAATTCGATGTCCTCCGGATCGATCCTGTCGGTTATCTCTTTGACAGCGACCTCGGCCCCGCCGATGAAGCGGGGATAATAGACGAGGGAGAATATGAGGGCTTTTTTCGCTGCCATAGAGTATAGGGTTCCGCCGCGATACATATAACCGCGGCGCGGGCGGGCATGTTACATATCGAGGATCTTCTTCAGCACGTCCTCGGGCACTTCCTTCGTTTCGCTTTTTTCAGACTTCTCGGTTTTCGGAGCGTTCTGGGGAGGAGCCGGCGGCGCTTCCCTTTTCACCTCTGGCTTCGGAGCCGGCTTCGGCGTCGAATTGACGATCGACGCGAGCGCCTGCTTCAAGTCGTTGCGGCTCTCCGGCGTCACGCCTTTTCTTTCGTCGCGGCGAGGAGGCATCGGAGAATTAGCGTTTTGAGCGTGCGGCGGGCGCGGAGCGGCCATGCCCTTCAGAGCGTCGAGGCCGCGAAAGCCGCCTTCCTGATCAGGCGGCGGCGCCGGACGTTCGCGGCGCGGCGGAACATTCCGAGGCGCTTCCTGCGGCCGCTCCCTCCTGTCATCGAAATTGCGGCGCGGCGCTTCCTGACGCGGAGCCTCTTGCCGGGGAATATCCTGCCTCGGGGCGCTCGGCATGGATGGCGCCGACGGCCTCTCCGGCCTTTCTTCGGCGGAGGCGCCGAGAGTCTGGAGCCTCACGTGCTCTTCGACGATCGACCGCAGCTGGCCGAACTGGGCGCGCGAGCTCTGCATGAGCTGGTCTTTGTATGCGATCGGCGGCTCGGGTATCGGCGGCAGGCCCGTGGCGGAGAATGGCTGGGACCCCACGCCGTCGATCATGAGCTTGAGATACATCTGATACTGCCCCAGATTGACGATGTCTTCGGCCGTGAAGCGCGGCGCGAATTCCTTTTCGAGGACTTCGGCGTCGTATGCGCCCACACGGAAGACGATCATGGTTCCGACGTTGCCGAAGACGGCCGCGCGCACCTCTTCGGACATCTGCTCGATGTACTGATGCGCCATGGTGAGGTTAAGCTTGTACTTTCGCGCTTCGGAAAGGATGTCGGCGAACGATTCGTTGGCGAACGACTGGAATTCGTCGACGTAGAGATAGAAGTTCGGCAGGGTCCTCATGACTTTTTCGGACACGTCGGCGCGGGACATGGCGGCGAGATATATTTTGGTGATGAGCATGGCGCCGAGCAGGTTCGCGTTCGATTCGCCCACCCTGCCTTTCGACAGGTTGACGATGATGATCTTCCGTTCGTCCATGAGCTTTCGTATGTCGAAAGACGATTTCGGCTGGCCGATGATGTTCCTGATGAGAGGGTTCGAGGTGAACTGGCCGATCTTGTTCTGGATCGCCGGCGTCGCTTCGGCGGCGAATCGCTCGGTGTATTTGGCGAATTCGTCGATCCAGAACGACTTCACCGCCGGGTCGCTGATATTGGCGACGACCTTCTTGCGGTAATCCTTGTCGGAGAGCATCTTGTTCACGCCCAAAAGCGTCGCGCCCGGATATTCGAGAAGAGCGAGAAGCGTGTTGGAAAGGATGTATTCCATGCGGGCGCTCCAAGCGTCCTCCCAGATCTTTTTAAAGGTCGACATGAGCCCCGACACGACGAGATGGCGCTTGTCATAGCCGACGTCTTCCATGACGTTGAACGATATCGGGTGCTCGACGTCGAACGGGGCGAAATAGAGCACGTCCTTGATGCGATTCTCGGGAACGTAGTTGAGGAGAAGCTCGGCGGTCTTGCCGTGCGGGTCGATGAAGCAGAGGCCTTCCCCGTCCTGGATGTCCTGCACCGCCATGTTCTCGAGCAAGGTCGATTTGCCCATGCCCGTCTTGCCGATGACGTACATGTGACGGCTGCGGTCTTTGGATTTTATGCCGAATTTGACCTTCTTGGCGCGGGCATCCGTTTCGCCGAAATATGTGACTTTCTCGTCGCTTGTCATTTCGAATATTATGTCATCTTTTATGGCCCAAAGGAAGCAAAAGAAAGCGGGCGCCTCGATAAGAATCGAGGCGCCCGCGAATAACGAGCAATGAATGTCACCCAACGGCTCCGAGTCCGTCCTCATAGGACGCGCGGAGATCTGCTTCGGCCTGCTGTCGGTTCGCTTCTCCTTTCGCCCGCCAGTACTCGCGGCTCATCCAGTCGGGCATTTGCCGGGCTGGCGGAGACGAGACCTGATCGGACGACTGGCTGGCTTGGGAAGCATGAACCACAGACGCTGTGGCCTTTCGTGACCGTTTCATCGAGACATTCCTTATGTTTAAGAGCTTACTGAAATGCTCTCTTCAGAGGCTATAGCTTTCTCTGAAGAGAGGTTCCATCGCTGGCGTCAAGATCCTTCCTGGCGCTAATGACCGAACTGTGGAAGTCTACCCCTTTGCGCGAATTTGTCCAGCGAAGTTTTGCGCAAGAAAAAGCCGCTCTCGGGAGGAGAGCGGCTCGATGGATCTTCAAAGGGCGATGCGGACGTTCTTGCAGACAGGCTTCCGGGCCTTCGCGTCGCCGCAATCGAAGCACGTTTCGATGTGGAGCGATTGAGGCGACTTGTTCCAGCGGCACGTCTGACATTTTTCCCAGGAGAAGGCGAGGGACGTGAAGAGATTCCAGAGGAATCTCGCGAGTTCTTTCGGGGTGACTTTTCTCTTGCTCACGATTTCGAGGCGTTGAAGGTTTATGATATTCGGAAAGAGCAGACTGACTCCCGAATTATATCACGATCGGACGCGAATTGCAATCAGTCGATCCGCTCGGTCTCGAGGGCCGCTCTCGTGTATCTGTTCCCTGCGTTCCAAAGGCCCCAGCTCATGACGCCGGCGTCGGCTGCGGCCTTGATCTGGGCTTTGACCATGTCGGCGGTATACGGCACGGGATAATTATTGTCCTGAAGCCACGGCCGGATCTTCGCGGCGGTCCACGACGGCTTGGCGTATATGGCCGGGGTCGACGTGCCGATGCGCGCGCCGGGGATCTCCTCTACCGTCACCGGGGCGAGGGCGCGCATGACGGCTTTGTCGAGAGAGATCTTCACCACGTCGTAGACGTGCTCGTTCGGATCGCCGAGCCCGTAGAATCCGTTCGGATAATGGGACGGGTAGACCATCGGCGCGACGAAATCGAAATTCGGCAAGGCGTATTCGAGGATCTGGCCGATGTTCAGGTCGTCGATGTTCGTCGTCGTCATGCCGAAAAGGTCGGCGGATGTCGTGATGCCCTGGGGCGCGAGATGGTCATGGAGATATTCGAAGAACGAACGGATGATGGCGCTCTTCGAGCGCTTGCCGGAGAGCGGATACCAGATGTCCTTCATGTTGCCGTCCGCAGGAAAGCGGATGTAATCGAAATTGATCTCGTCGAAGCCGATGTCGTGCGCCGCTTTGGCGATAGCGACGAGATATTCCCAGTGCTCGCGCGACGACGCGTCGATCCACGATATGCCTTTGTAGTCTTTCCAGACGGTCGTTGTTGCGCTCTCCTTTTTGACGGCGAGATCGGGTCGGAGCTTGACCATGAGCTGGTCCTGGAACGATGCTTCCCTGCCGATGACGTATATATGATGCGAATGAAGCTCGTCGATGAAGTCCTGCATGTCCCTGACGAGGCAGCCTCCGGCCGCGGACTGGAGCTTTTCATCGGCGGGCACGAATGAAAGGCGGCCGTCGAACGATTTTATGTCGATCACCACGGAATTGACCTCGGTCTCGTCGATGAGCTTCACCAGATTCGAGCGCAAGGTTTGCGACGAGGCGACGCACGACGTCATATATATGGTCTTCACATGCGCCGGCGTAGGCACATGTGTCGCGGCGCGGGTAGGGGCGAGAGCGACGGTAGCGGCTTTTGACAGGCCGTTATCATAGGTTTCCGTGCCGAGCTCCGGCATGCCGACGTAAAGGAAGATCGACGCGAATATAAAAAGAAGGAATAGGCCGATGCCCATCCTGTACGACGAGACGTTCCCTTTTTTCTTATTTCTTCTCGCCGACATATGCGAAAGCGATCACCAAAAGACCGAGAGCGGAATAGATGGCGGCATCCCATGACGATGGGAATCCCAAGAACCGGACGACGATCACCAGAAGGCCGAGCGCGATGATGATGTTCCTGTATCTCATGCGCCTAGTATATCACGCCGGCGTGACGATCACGACGAATTCTCCGCGAAGCGTTCCGGGATTATTCTTGAACGACATGAGGACCTCTTCGGCGGTGCCGGAAAGATACGATTCGTGCATCTTGGTGATCTCGCGGAGTATGGTGACGGTCTTCGGAGAGCCTTTCAGGGCTTCGAGCGTCTTTTCTATGCGATGAGGAGATTCGTAAAAGCCGTACGGCCTCTCGCCCGCCTTTATCTCTTCGAATATCGTCTGCCTGCCTTTTTTGTGAGGCAAGAAACCGAGGAATATGAACTCGTTCAGAGCTTTGCCTGCGATCGATACGGCCGCGGTGAGCGCCGATGGGCCGGGAACGGCGACGATCGACGCCTCGGGGAGCCTTTTGCGTATCTCGGATACCAATGCGATGCCCGGATCCGATATGCCGGGAGTGCCCGCATCGGATATGAGGGCGAGATCCTTCCCTTCCCCCATCAATTCGGCGATGCGGTCGATCTTCGAGAGAGGGCTTTGCGCATGGAAGCTCTCCGTCGGGGTCTTTATGCCGTGCTTGGAAAGGAGCACGCGCGACGTGCGGGTGTCTTCGCAAAAAACGAGCGATACCTCCGAAAGCACGCGGATGGCCCGCAGAGTGATGTCTTCGAGGTTACCGATCGGCGTCGCGACGATATAGAGAGTGGCCATAGTCCGTTTGGTAAGTATACTATCAATGTGAATATAGAGCTTACAAAGCCGCTTGTCTACGTCGCGCGCGACATCGAAAGGGCCCTGGGCATGGAGCCTCGGGGCGGCTATTTCATCATATCGAACGACGCTCCGTACGGCCGCGGCGTGCGCGAGAGATTTCCGGACAATGTCCGGCTCGTCGGCGGGGGCAAAAATGGGGATCTGCTCGATACATACGATCTCCTGTCGCTTCCGGAAGTCGTGGAAAATATTTCGAAGCTCGGCGCGGACGTCGTGGTCTTCCAAAATACGCCGCGCATAGAAAGATTGGCGAAAGAAAAAGGCTGGAATCTCGTCAATCCGTCTGCGGACCTCGCGAAGAAAGTCGAAGAGAAGATATCGCAGGTCGAATGGCTCGGCGAAGACGCGTCTCTTCTGCCTCCGCATGAGATCGCGCGGATAAAGGACGTGAAATGGCGAGGCGAACGATTCGTCCTCCAATTCAATCATTCCCACACGGGACAAGGGACATATATCATCGATTCGGCGGACGCTCTCGCGGGATTGGCGGCGAAATTTCCCGAAAGAGACTGCCGCGTGAGCGATTTCATCGACGGGCCGGTGTTCACGGTGAATGCCGTCGTCGCGCAAGGCTCCCGCGCGAGCGCGGTCGTGGGTGCGGCGAACGTCATCGTCGGCAACCCGAGCTATCAGATCACGGGACTCGCGCCTTTCACCGACCTTCCTTTTTCGACCATCGGGAACGACTGGGCCCTGCCGCAGAAAAAAGAATATGAAAAAGCTTCCCGGGACATCAAAGACATGGCGGAAAGAGCCGGAAGACGAATGGCGAGGGACGGGTGGCGCGGACTTTTCGGCATAGATATGATCTTCGATGAAAAAACGGGCAGATCATATTTGCTCGAGATAAACGCCCGCCAGCCGGCATCAGCCGCATTCGAATCCATCCTTCAAAAACAGGCTGTGCCTGATGCGCCATCGATATTCGAGGCCCACATCGCGGCGCTCCTCGGGAAAACGCTTTCTGGAGCGGAAAAAATCGCCGCGTCCGCGCTCGCCCCGATATCCGGCGCACAGATCGTAAAGCGCGTGACGGAAAAAAGATCGACTGTGGATATCGTAGCGCTTCGCGCCAAAGGGCTTGCCGTCATGGAGTACCAAAATTCAGCCCCGAACAAGGAGCTTTTCCGCATCCAATCGGCCGAGGGTATAATGGAAAGCCGCGACGCCCTGAACGAGCTCGGGAAATTCATAGCATCATGCATCCGATAGACCAAAAATATTCAGAGAAGCTCGAAGGCAAGGCTCGCGCTATGATCGACCTCTATCTCGCCTTGCCGATCGGCGCCAAGCCTTCGTGCCCGTATTTCAATAATCGCCGACGCAAGTCGAAAAGCCAGTTGCGCGTCCTTAGGGGCAAAGGCTCGCCCCAGGAGATCGCCGAAGAGGCGACGATCGACGCCATGCACGAGCGCGTCGACGTGAAGGCCCTTTCGACCGACAAGCTCAAAGAATTCCTCGCGGCGCGCGACCTCGGCGTCGATTGTTCCGGCTTCGCATATCATGTCCTTAATTCCCTTTCGCAAGAAAAAAGAGGCAGGAGCATACAATCGTTCGTGAGATCGAACCGCGCAGGTTTCGTCGGACGGCTGATCGCCCGCCTCCGCCCTGCGGAGAACATGGGAGCGAGCACGTTCGCGAACGAACGCAACAGCGTCGCGGTCGCGGCATCGGAAGCGCGGCCGGGCGACATCGTCACATTCATCGGCACGGGCAAAGACGGCGCGTATAACCACATCGTCGTCATCACGGGCATCGAACGAAGCGGCGGCGACACCCGGATCAGCTATGCCCATTCGTACGCCTGGCCGTCCGACGGCGTCGCGGACCACGGCGTGCGCGAAGGCGACATGCTCGTCCACGGCGACGATCTTTTGGGCGGCACATGGAAAGAAAAAGGCGCGACCGGAAGCGATAACTACACATATATGAGCGCCCGAAACGCGAAACAGGTATCCGTCCGCCGACTGAAGTTTTTGGCGTAAAAAGGTATACTCATTTCATGACCGACTTCCTCCCCCTTCAGATCAACAGCCTCACGGCTATCATAGGCTCGGGCATCGTCGCCTGCCTCGGCAGCCTCGTCGGCGCGCCGCTTCTCATACGGTTCCTGCGGCGCTTCGGCATCGTCCGCAGGTCCGAAGGCGACCGGACGCTCGCCCTCGAATCGCGCAAAGACAAAGCTTCGACGCCGATCATGGGCGGCATACTCGTCATCGCGACCGTCGCCTTCCTCACCTATCTGTGGAACTGGGACCGCCGCTACACGTGGGTGCCGATCGGCGTCATGCTTTTGTCCGCGGCGCTCGGCGCGGTCGACGACCTTCTTAATATCTTCGGCAAAGAGCGCAGGCAAAGGAGCATGTCGCAGACGATCACGCTCATCCGCGTCCATAAAAACTGGCTCGTGCGCGCATGGTTCGCGATCACGATACCGTGGACGATGTTCAAGCGGGTGACGACCATATTCGGATCCAAACAGCGCACCGGCGTTCTCGTCCATGAAAAGCTCCTTCTCCAGTTCGCCGCAGGCGCGATATCGGCGTGGTGGATCTATTGGAAGCTCGGCGAGACGTGGAGAGACATTTATGTTCCCTTTCACGGCTTCTACAGCATCGACGGGCTGATCATCCCTCTCATCATCGTCATCGTCATGTTCACAGCGAACGCAGTGAACATATCCGACGGCATGGACGGATTAGCCGGAGGCATGCTCATCCCGACATTCGGCGCGCTCGCGTTCCTGTCGTGGATATCCGGCTATGACGGGCTCGCCACGCTCAACGCCGTCACCGCGGGCGCCCTCATCACCTATACCTATTTCAACGTGAAGCCCGCGCGGTTCCAGATGGGCGACGTCGGGTCGCTCGGGCTCGGCGGCCTGCTCGCCATCAACGCGCTCGCCACGAACAGCATGGCCATACTGCCTTTCATCGCCTTCATGTTCTATGCCGAAGCGGCGACCGTCATCGTCCAGTCGATAGGCCGGCACGTGTTCGGCCGGCGCGTCTTCCGCATGGCGCCGCTTCATCATCACCTCGAGCTCCGCGGCTGGAGCGAAGAAAAGACCATCATGCGCATGTGGGTCGTCCATCTGGCGTTCGTCATGATCGGCGTCTGGCTCGGGCTTCACTAAATCATATGGCCTATCTCAACTGGGATACGAAGATCGTCGCCGACCTCTCGCCCGAGAACGTCGAGCGCATGTATGACCGAGGATACATACTCACCCGCGTGGACAAGGGCGTCATGAACAAGACCCGGAGCTTTCGCGTGAAGCTCGCCGATTTCGAGCTCTCGAGCGAGAACCGCCGCATTCTGCGCAAGGCCGAGCATCTGCGGTTTTCGGTCGAGACGATCCCTTATGCCGATTATTCATGGAAGATCGGCAAGCTCGCCAAAGACTATTACGAGAAGTTCGGCGACAAGGTGTTTACGGCGAACAAGGTGCGCGAAATGCTCACCGACGATGCGAAGAGCAACTTCAACAGGCTCTTCATATTCAGGGATTCGCGCGAGAATTCGGTGATCGGCTTCGTCATCGCATACAAAGGCGGCCATATCATCCATTACAGCTACCCGTTCTATGTAGAAGACCCGCGCGAATCGTCGCGAGGCCTCGGCATGATGACCTTGGCCATAGAATGGGCCAAAGAGCTCGGCAAGGAATACATATATCTCGGCTCCCTTTCCCGGCCGAGCGACACCTATAAACTGCAGTTCAAGGGCGGCGAATGGTTCGACGGCGAAACATGGCAGACCGACATCGCGCCCTTAAAAGACATATTGAAATGAAGATAGCCCTCGTAACCGTCGGCAAAACCCAGGACGAAAGCGTCGCGGCGCTCGTGATGGAATATTCGAAGCGCATAGGGCGATATGCGACGTTCGAGTCCGCCGATACGACCGACGAGAAGCTCGCGGAGCGGCTCGAAAAATACGATCGCGTATTCCTTCTCGACGAGAAAGGCCGCGAATACCGGTCGGTCGAATTCGCCGACTTCATAGGCAAGCAGATGAATTCGGGCGTGAAGTCCGTCGCCTTCGCCGTCGGCGGGCCGTTCGGATTCTCGGACGAAGTCCGGGCGATCGCCGACGGCTCGATCGCTCTCTCCAAAATGACGTTCCCGCACGACTTGGTACGTGCTATATTTCTCGAACAGCTCTACCGAGCGTTTTCGATCCTGAAGAATGAAAAATACCACCACGAATAATCCGGCGGAAAAGCCCCAAAAAGTCCATTTCATCGGCATCTGCGGCGTGGCCATGTCCGCCGTGGCGGCCGCGCTCTGGAACAAAGGCTATAAGGTCACCGGAAGCGACAGCGGTTTCTTTCCTCCTGTATCGACGAACCTTGCCAATCTCGGCATCCCCTATTACCCCGGCTTTCACCCTGAAAAGATGATCGAAGGCGGAGCGCCCGATCTCGTCATCGTGGGAAACGCAATCGCGACGAAAAATCCGGAGCTTCTCTATGTAGAGGAACACAACATCCCCTTCCTGTCGTACCCCGAAGCGGCGGGTCGGTATCTGATCAAGCCTCATTCCATCGTCTCGACGGGCACGTACGGCAAAACGACATCTTCGGCGCTCCTTTCGCATATCCTGAAGCATGCCGGCTGGAAGCCTTCCTATATGATCGGCGGCGTCGCCCAGGACGGATCGCCTGCGGCCGCGATCGATTCCGGCGATTGGTCGGTCGTCGAAGGCGACGAATACACGACGGCGAAATGGGACCAGCGTCCGAAGTTCGCCCATTATCGGCCGACGCATCTTCTCATGACCGCGGTCAAATGGGATCACGCGGACGTGTATCCGACCGAAAAAAGCTATCTCGACGCATTCAGGACGCTCATCAAAACAGTGCCGCCTGCGGGCGAAGACGGCCAGCACGGCGGCCTCGTCGTCGCATGCATCGATACCGAAACCTTGCCGAAGCTCCTCGCCGAAGCCAAGCGCCCGTTCGTGAGCTATGGCAAGAGCAAAGATGCGGATTACAGATATGAAAATGCCGTCGGCTCGACGGACGGCATCACGTTCGACATCGTCTATCACGGCAAGACATATCATATAAAGTCTCCCCTCCTCGGCGCATATAACGCCGAAAATATCACCGGCTGTTTCGCCATGGCCCGCGAGATCGGCATACCGCCCGGCGACATAACGGATGCCGTCGCGAGCTTTACCGGCATCAAGCGCCGTCTCGAAAAGAGATACGAGAACCGGATCGCGGTCATAGACGACATCGCCCATTCTCCTGAAAAGGCGAAGTCTGTCCTTTCCATCCTGCGCTCCCTCTATACGGGTATCATCGTCGCCGTATACGAACCGAATACAGGCAATCGCACGCCGCAATCGAAGCCGTCCTACAAGGACGCGTTCAAAGACGCCGATACCGTCATCATCCCGCGCCTCTCGAAACTAAAGATCGACGCTTCCGACCCTGAAAAGACGTTCGACGGCGGTGAATTGGCGGAGACGATCAAGGAAAGCCACAAAGACGTCCATTATATAGACGATGACGAGGAGCTCGTGAGATTCGCCACGCTCGGGAGGAACGAAGGCGATGTCATCGTATTCCTCGGATCGCATGGCTTCCGCGGCATGATCGAGGATACCGTCAAAAAACTGGCCGGCATCAAATAGGTCAAAACAGGTCGAGCGAAAACGAGGGCTATTTGCCCTCGTCGACGATCTCGGTCTCGACTACCCCGTTCTCTATCTTTCTCACCTCGAGCACGATGCCGCAGGTATTGCATTCGATGACGTGGCCGACGGCCGCGGTCGGATATGCGGACATATCGACGTCGTTCTTGCATTCGGGACAGACGCATTTCATATGCTTTATATATTACCGAAAAAAAGCTAGTATACAAGCCATGTTGACCCCACAGACTGAAGAAAAAGCTCTCGCGCAAGCTCTCGGCGTGCCGAAGCTCTATCTGAAGCGCGAAGACCTCCACCCCTACGGCTCCCACAAGGGCCGGTCGATCCCCATGATGATCGATATCAAAGTCGCGGACGGCGCGAAAGATTTCGCCATATCGTCGTCGGGCAACGCCGCTCTCGCCGCCGCGCGCCATATCCAGAAAAAGAATTCCGAAGGCCACGACCTCACGCTCGCCATACTCGCAGGCGAACATATGAACGAAGAGAAAAAGAGAGCGCTCAAAAACGAGATCACCGATGAACGCATAACGATCGAGGAAACGCCGCGGCCCCTCCAAGCCCTGTTCCGTCTGATCAAAGGCGGCGGCAAAGAAAGCCTCCGGCAATCGACCGACGACGACGCCCTGCTCGGCTATCAGTCGCTCGCTCACGAGATCGCGGCCACGCCGGAACTCTCGGCCGTATTCATAGGCACGTCGTCCGGCACGACGGCGCAGGCTTTGGCGGATCATTTCGCGGAACACGGCGTCCATGCCCAGATCCACGTCGTTCAGACCGCCGGCACCTCCCCCATCGCCCGAGAATTCAAAGCCGAAGAGAGCGAACCCGAGACGTCTTTGGCCGACGCCATCGTGGACAGGGTCGCCCACAGGAAAGATACCGTCGTCAAAGCCGTAGAGAAGACCGGCGGCGCGGGCTGGATCGCTTCGAACGACGATATCCGCAGGGCGCAGAGCCTGCTCCAGGAAAAAGCCTGCGTCGACGCCACCCCGAACGGCGCGCTCGGATTAGCCGGTCTTATCCGCGCCCTCAAAAAAGGCGCCCGCTTCTCGGGCGCCGTCGTGTGCGTTATAACGGGAAAATAAAAAAGAGGGGTGCATTTCTGCATCCCCTCTTGATGTAAAGCTTTCGCTTTACTTGAGGACCCGATTGGGCAAAACCCTCTCGTCTGGCCTGCGACCAGCGTCCTGTTTCGTGCGCACTCTCTCATTGAACGCGCTCGCTACCACCTCAAGGATCTCGCGATTCGAGAGATGCGTCCGCTCGATGTTCGGATGGCTTTTGGAACCGTTCATGACCATTCCTCCTTTAGCGAAGAAGTGCCACTGCGGTACCTCTTTGCAGTCGCCCTCGACGCCCAAATCATTGATCGAGACGCTGATCCCGCGTTTTGACGCTTCGGCGAACCGAAGCGCTTTCGCGCACTGAACCATCGGCACGTTCGATTTGGAGTTCGAGAAGACCTGCACGTTTCCATTACTCTGGCGTACGATAAGCAGATCCAGATTCCCGGCACGGTTCGAGCGGAACGCCCGAACGGTTTGGGAATTGTCGCTATGGATCGCTACCCCGTAGAAGCTGCCGTTCACCGCGGACCCTTGGTCCCAACGGGTCCAAGGAGCGACGAATCGACTGCCTTTTTTCACTTCTTCCAATGCTTTCTCGAAATCGAGTTGGCGCTGGAAGAGAGCTTCGATCCCTACCTTGGCCCATGCTTTGGCGGCATCCCTGCCTTCGCTCTCTGCGATGAGTTCGGCGACCGTCCGGAGCTCGGTAAGAGCCCCCTTGTTGTTATTCACGGCGGCCTGACAATCCTTCCATGCTTCCCTCATAGTCTGATTGCTGCCGGTGCCCGCGAACTTTGCCGTGAGCTCGACGGACACTTCCTCAATAATGCCTGTCGGCTGGGGTTTGTAATTCCCGGCCTCGCAGGCTTCGATGAGAATTCTGTAAGCTTCCAGACCCCAGGCGATCACCTTCGTTTCCGAATGGTGGTCATAGAGGATTTTGAGAAGCTCCGAGATGTGCGTCCTCCGGGCTTTCGCTTGGAGGTCGCACGAGCGGACCTCTTCGAGAAGCCTGAAGAACATGAGCTCGTCGAGCTTGAAACGGCGGGCGATAAGCGTCACCGCGCATTCCTGGCAGTCCTTGTTGTGCTCGTCATAGGCGCCGTCGCCGATGCCGATCAGGGTGATGTCCCCTGCTTTAGCGGCGAGCAATGCCTCGCCTTTCGAACCGAACGTGACGATGCGAGCGTTCCGATACTCTGGATCGAAACGCATGCCGAACGCGAACGCGCATAGCTCGTCGCCATGCGGATTTTTATGAGTGCCGAAGTTCATGTAAGAACCCTGCCTTTCTTGCTGTAATGCCGGAAACTGAAGGCCAGATGTGGCTTTTTTAAAAGAGCGATAAAATAAGTTTCCTCGGCCAACAATAGCATATTTACACGCAAAAGTCAAACATAGCGAAAACCGCCCTGTTGGGCGGTTCCACGGATGAAATTCGGCGATGCTGAATCTACAACGTCTCGACGAGGATCATATTGGTCTCGGTTCCCTTTCCGAACGGCAGGGCCGAAGCCATGACCACCTTGTCGCCTTTCTTGGCGAGCTTGCTCTTGAGGAAATGCTCGCGGACGATCTTGGCGACCTCGTTGAAATCGGTCGTCCTTTTCACGAGGACCGGCGTCGTGCCCCAGGAAAGTATCGACTGGCGGTACGTGACTTCGTTCGGGGTGAATACGAATATCGGCTGGGTCGGCTTGTGGCGGGATATCGATCGGGCGCTTTTGCCGCCTTCGGTGAACGAAACGAGATATTTCGCCGCGACGCGATCGGCGTTCTTCACGGCTGAAAGCGTCACCGATTCGGCGGACGTGAGGAGCGTTCCCGCAGGCGTATCGAGAAGCTGCTTTTCGATCAGGCTCGATTCGATCTGGAGGGCGACCTTGGCCATGACCTCGACGGCCTGGACCGGGAAATCGCCGAGCGTCGTCTCTTCGGAGAGCATGACCGCGTCCGTGCCGTCGATGATGGCGTTCGCCACGTCGGAAACCTCGGCGCGCGTCGGCACCGGCGCCTTGATCATCGATTCGAGCATCTGGGTCGCGGTGATGACCGGCTTGCCCGCCTCGTTACATTTCCTGATGAGCATCTTCTGGGCGGCAGGGACCTTTTCAGCGGGGATCTCGATCGCCAGGTCGCCGCGGGCGACCATCACGCCGTCGGCGAGAGCGATGATCTGGTCAATCGATGCGAGAGCCTGCGGCGTCTCTATTTTCGCGATGATCTTGGCCTTCGATTTGCGGGCGTCGAGGATGCCGCGAAGCTCGGTGATATCGGACGGCCTGCGCACGAACGAAAGCGCTACGAAGTCGACTTTGTTCTTGATGCCGAATTCGAGGTCGACGCGGTCCTTGTCGGTGAGGGACGAAATGGTGAGATCGGAATCAGGCAGGTTCACTCCCCTTTTGCCCTTGATCTCGCCTCCGACGATGATCTTGCAGACGACGCTATTGCCTTTGACGTCGAGCACCTCGAGCTTCTTCCTGCCGTCGTGGAGGAAGACGAT
Organism: Candidatus Parcubacteria bacterium; assembly: GCA_019661795.1. GTDB lineage: Bacteria > Patescibacteriota > Minisyncoccia > Phycocordibacterales > UBA6065 > UBA6065. The sequence continues at coordinate 17,146 of JAIFWQ010000002.1, forward strand.
GTGACCCTTCTTCACCTCTTTGGCGAAGTTCGGGTAGTTCACGGAGACGCGGGTCTCGTCGCCCTCTATTTTGTCCGTCGTGAGCGTGAATCTCGCGCCTTCCTTGAGCATGACCGAATCGGTCTTGAACGTGCCGATGCGGATCTTCGGGCCGCCGAGGTCCTGGAGCGTCGCGGCCGGGATGCCGGTCTTCGCCGTCGCCTTCTTCAGGTTGTTCACCCTTCCCTGGTGCTCGTTGAAATCGCCATGGGAAAAGTTCAGGCGCATGACGTTCATGCCCGCATTGAGGAGCGCTTCGAGCTTTTCCTGCGATTCTGTGGCCGGGCCGATGGTGCAGACGATCTTGGTCTTCTTGTTCAGGGCGTTGATGGTGTTCAAGGGCATATGATTATTTTTAAAATCTTCAAAGGAAAAACCGACCTCGTCGGTTATCTTCCTAGTGCGCGTACTAGGATTCGAACCTAGGACCCCATCAGTATCAGTGATGTGCTCTACCAACTGAGCTATACGCGCATTGTCGAACGCCTAAAACGTCAGGAAAATATAGCAGAAATAAGGCCTTATTTCAAGAAAATCCGAATAAAACAAAAGGCGCCGACATGAGGTCGGCGCCTGAGAGAATTCAGCCTGGAGCATAGAAGAGCGAACCGAGGAGGATCACGACGACGATGAATCCGATGACGTAATCTCTTTTCTTCGCGGTCCACCAGGGCCTCCGGGGGATAGCTCCTATCTCGAGGAGCGCCCTCTTGTCCGAGAGGCCTTTCATAACGCCTCTTTGGGCTGGAGCTTGATCAGTCTATCGTCGAGGCGATCCAGCTTGCCTTCGATGATCTTGTATTTTTCCTGCGCCGACTTGGCTTTCTGACTCGATCTGCGAACTGCGGCCTCGATGCGCTCGAGAGTCTTCAGATCGAACTTCGGGTCGTTGATCTCGGTCCCTCGGCGATACATATTGAGCTCTGACTGGAGCAGGCTATCCTTTTCCTCGAGGATATTAGAACGCCGGGCGGCGAAATAGCCGCGAATGACAAGGCACATGTAGTGGATCGTGATGATGCAGATTTTGACGAACGTCTTCATAATTCTGAATGATCTGATTTTCTGGATTTGAGTTTCGTTTTGAATTCAAAGGATGCGCCGATGCGTATCCGAGCTTGCTACGGGTATTATAGCATATATAAGCATATTGTCAATCCCCTGCTCCGCCCGTTCTCCCAAGAAAAAGGCGCCTTGTTGAAGGGCGCCCTTGTAATCTGGGTGGCGGTCAGGCCGGAAGCGATTCGGATTTTTCGTGGAACTCTTTGCTCAAGGACCAGAGCTTCCGCAGGATCTCTTTCCTTTCGGCGAGCACTTTCTCGAGCTCATTCTTTTGACGCTTCTTGAAAGCGAGCCAGGCGAAGATCGTGACGGTTTTGAGATCGGTCTCGAGCCGGGAGATCTGGGAAAACAGGGAAACGAGCTGATTTAACAGGGTATTTTCAATGGTGTTCATATCTAGGTACATTATAGCATATATAATGCATTTGTCAATACACCTTTTGGACATGGAAAAACCGCCGGACCTTTCGGCCTGGCGGTTCTCCTCTTATATGTATACTGTCCTCTATTTTGTCCCGTTCTGGTCGCCGGTTCTTCCCCGGCCTCCAAAGGGTTTTTAGGTTCCCATAAACCCGTCCGAAGACGATCGACGCTGTAAGCTTCGGGCCAAAAAGGCCTGAAAGCGGTTTTCACTTGAAATAATCCACGAGCAGCTTCCGCTACCCGTGCCTTGTTACGACTTACTCCCTGTCATTGAGCTTGCCTTAGGCCGCGACAAGCGCGGACTTCGGGCACTCCCAACTCCCTTGAGTTGACGGGCGGTGAGTACAAGACTTGAGAACGTATTCACCTCGGTATAGCTGACCCGAGATTACTAGCAAATCCAACTTCAAGGAGTCGAGTTGCAGACTCCTATCCGAACTAGGGCGCGCTTTCTAACGATTGGCTCAGGCTCTCGCCGTCGCATCGCGTTGTACGCGCCATTGTATCACGTGTGTAGCCCAGGGTATCAGAGGGCCATGCTGATCTGGCGTCATCCTCACCTTCCTCCCAGCTTCTAATCGACGAACCTTGCGGTTCACAGACTAAAAGCTGGGCAGTCTCGCCTGACACTTGTAACAGGCAATGAGGGTTGCGTTCGTTACCCCACTGAAGGGAACAATTCAAACCACGAACTGACGACGACCATGCAGCACCTGTCTAACTGCCTTGCGGCGACGAACGTTTCTGCTCGTCTTCAGCTAGATTTCTAACCCTGGTAAGGTTCTTCGTTTACCATCGAATTAAACCACATGATCCTCTGCTTGTGCAAGTCCCCGTCTATTCCTTTGAGTTTTAACCTTGCGGTCGTACTACCCAGGCGCTTCTCTTAACGCGTTAGCTACGCCACTCCGAGGGTCGATACTCGAAATAGCTAGAGAAGATCGTTTAGGGCGTGGACTACTGGGGTATCTAATCCCATTCGCTACCCACGCTTTCATGTTTCAGTGTCAGGAGTGCCCCAGTCTGCTGCCTTCGCTTTTGGTGTTCCCCATAATATCAACGCATTTCACCGCTACACTATGAGTTCCGCAGACCCCTTGCATCCTCTAGCCATGCCGTTTCCCTCGCATGCCCCCGGTTAAGCCGAAGAATTTAACGAGAGACTAACATGGCCACCTACACATCCTTTACGCCCAATGATTCCGGATAACGCTTGAGGCACTCGTATTACCGCTGCTGCTGGCACGAGTTTAGCAACCTCTTATTCGTAGGGTAACGTCAATAGACTTCCTCCCCTATAAAAGCAGTTTACATCCCGAAGAACTTCATCCTGCACGCGGCGTCGCTCCGTCAGACTTTCGTCCATTGCGGAAGATTCTCGACTGCAGCCACCCGTAGGTGTATGGGCCGTGTCTCAGTCCCATCGGTGGGGGTCACCCTCTCAGGTCCCCTAGGCGTCATTGCCTTGGTA
>JAIFWQ010000041.1 GCA_019661795.1 Candidatus Parcubacteria bacterium
CCTGTTTTCGTTCAATTCGCCGTATGGCGCGTGTCCGGCCTGCAATGGCCTCGGCACCAAATACATATTCGGCGACGAACCGTGCGAGACGTGCAAAGGCGCGCGCCTGCGCGAAGAGGCTCTACACGTTTTGATCGGCGGCACGTCCATCGTCGGCGTAACCTCCATGTCTATCGCCCTTGCGGCTGAATATTTCGCGTCGCTCGACCTCTCTGAAAAGGAGAAGAATATCGCCAAAGCCGTTCTGCGCGAGATCGAATCCCGCCTCAAATTCATGCTCGACGTCGGCATCGACTATCTGACGCTCGACCGCCGCGCGCATACGCTTTCCGGCGGCGAAGCCCAGCGCATACGTCTCGCGTCCCAGCTCGGTTCCGGCCTCGTCGGCGCGCTCTACGTGCTCGACGAACCGACGATCGGCCTCCACCAGCGCGATAACGACCGCCTGATCAAGACGCTCCTTAATCTGCGCGACCTCGGCAATACGATCCTCGTCGTCGAGCACGACGAAGACACGATATTCGCTTCCGACTACATCGTGGACATCGGTCCCGGCGCGGGCGTGCACGGGGGCAAGGTCGTCGTCGCGGACTATCTCGAGCCTCTTCTCACGGCAAAAAAGAACGATTCTGAATCGCTCACGCTCTCGTATCTGCGCGGCGAGACCCGCGTGGAATTGCCGGACTCCCGTCGAAATACGGACAAAGGCAAGCTTTCGATCCGCGGCGGCACAATATTCAATATAGATAGTCTCTCGGCCGATATACCTTTGGGCAAGCTCGTAGCCATAACCGGCGTATCAGGCTCGGGCAAATCGTCGTTCCTCTATGAGATCATCCATAAAAACCTGCAGGCGCGGCTCGAAAAGCGTCATCGCACCAACGAGACATTCAATTGCGCGTCGTTCACCGGCACGGAATACGTTTCCCGCACCATTCTCATAGATCAGTCGCCGATCGGCCGCACGCCGCGATCGAATCCCGCGACGTATACCGGCGCATGGACGTTCGTCCGCGACCTCTTCGCCGAGACGGCGGAAGCCCGCGCCCGCGGCTGGAAATCGAATCGGTTCTCTTTCAACGTCAAAGGCGGCCGGTGCGAAGCCTGCCAGGGCAACGGCGAGATCGCCGTCGAGATGCATTTCCTGCCGACGGTCTACGTGCCGTGCGAGGTCTGTCAGGGCAAGCGATTCCAAAAGGAAACGCTCGAAGTCCAGTACAAGGGCAAGAACGTCTATGACATTCTCCAGATGACGGTCGAAGAGAGCCTCGGATTCTTCCAAGACATCCCGGCGATCTATGACCGTCTCCGCACGCTCTCCGACGTCGGCCTCGGCTATCTCGAGCTCGGCCAGTCCGCGACGACGCTTTCCGGCGGCGAAGCCCAGCGCGTCAAAATATCGTCCGAACTCTATCGGCCCGATACCCATCGCACGGTCTATCTCCTCGACGAGCCGACCGTCGGCCTCCATTACGAAGACGTCCGCAAGCTGATCGAGATCCTGCAGAAGCTCGTCGATCACGGCAATACCGTCATCGTCATCGAGCACAATCTCGACCTCATCAAATGCGCCGACTATATCGTCGACATGGGTCCCGAAGGCGGGCAGGGCGGCGGCCGCATCGTGGCGAAGGGTACTCCCGAGGACGTGGCGGCGAGCGAGAAAAGCCATACGGGCAAATATCTTAAAAAAGTCCTGAAGAAGAGATAAAAAAAGCCGCTCGTGTGGACGAGCGGCTTGAATGGTTTCTCGGGTCGCGCTAGAACGGATGTTTCCTTTTGTACTTCAGCCGCCGATAGAGCAGGTAGGAGCACAGGATAACGGTCGCGGCCACGAAGGCGGGAATCCAGTTGCTCATGAAGACGCTCCATTCGATACTGATGACCGACAGGGTAATAGAGATTATCTTCAGGAACGTGCGGAATTTCCGATTGTAGACTTCTCGCGCGTAATAGTCGCGGTTGAGGTCGCCCTTTCTGCCGAGAAGCCGTTGAACATTCATGGAAGGAACGAGAGGAGCGGGAACGGTGGAGTGCATTTCGATACAATTACAGCATATTTCATGATATAATGCAAGTCTACGTATGACCATAGAAGCATTCGAAAATCTGAATATCCCTGACGCCCCCGGCGTCTATTTTTGGAAGCGGGGCGGGACCATCCTCTATATCGGCAAAGCCACGTCGCTCCGCGACCGCGTGCGGTCGTATTTTTCCGCTGATCTGATATCGGCCCGCGGCCCCCGCATGGTCGACATGGTGTTCAAGGCGGATTCGATCGAATGGCTCGAAACCGATTCGGTGCTCGAAGCCATGATCGCCGAAGCGAATCTCATCAAAAAGCATTGGCCCGACTATAACGTAAAAGAAAAGGACGACCGGAGCTGGAATTACGTAGTCGTCACCCACGAACCATTCCCGCGCGTGCTCACCGTCCGCGGCAGGACGCTCGACGTGGAAAAGCAGAAAAAAGAGCTCAAAGTCAGGAAGTCGTTCGGCCCTTTCACGAGCGGTTCGGCCTTGCGCGAAGCGCTGAAGATCATCCGCCGGATGTTCCCATTCATCGACCGCCAGTCGTCTTCGAAATACACGGCTACGTTCTATCGGCAGATCGGCCTCGCGCCTGACACGTCGGACGAAGCGGCGCGGATCGAATATCAAAAGAATATCGGGCATATCATATTGTTCTTCGAGGGAAAGAAGGGAAAGCTCGTCCGCGAGCTCGAGCGCGACATGGATGCCTGCGCGGAGAGGCTCGAATTCGAAAAAGCGGCGGCCATCAAGCGCAAGATATTCGCCCTCGAGCACATCCAGGACGTCGCTCTCGTCAAAGAAGACGTCGAGACGCTCGCGCGCGGACAGAGCGCCCAAAATCCCGGGTTCCGGATCGAAGCCTATGATGTCGCGCATATGTCGGGCAAGGAAAGCGCCGGCGTCATGACCGTCGTCTGCGACGGCGAAACGAATAAAGACGAATACCGCAGGTTCAAGCTCGACCCGAAGACGGGGAATAACGATACGGCGAACCTCCGCGAGATCATCGAACGCCGGCTCAAGCATCCCGAATGGCGCATGCCGGACGTCATGGTCGTCGACGGCGGACAGGGCCAGCTCAACGTCGCGGAAAAGATATTGCGCGAGCGCGGCGCGGTCATTCCCGTCGTATCCGTCGTCAAAGACGAACGCCACAAGCCGGCCGATATCCTCGGCGATCCAGACATCGCCTTGAAGCATAAAAAGGCGATCCTCCTCGCCAACAGCGAAGCGCACCGGTTCGCCATCGCGTACCACCGCAAACTGCGCCGCATGAGGAATCCGCGCCGAGGCAAGCTTTAGAGGTGCGCTATAATAAGCGCATGTCATTCGCCCACAAAACCCGGGTAGCAGTGCTCCGCGGCGGGCCGTCGTCCGAATACGAGGTCTCTCTCAAAACGGGCGAAGCCGTGCTCAAAAATCTGCCTTCCAAATACGAAGGCGTCGACGTTTTCATATCGAAGGACGGCGTCTGGCACGTGCACGGCATGGAAAAAAGCCCTGTCGACGCGCTTCGTCATATAGATGTCGCGTTCGTGGCGCTTCACGGCCAGTTCGGCGAAGACGGCAAAGTCCAGAGCATCCTCGAACGCATCGGCGTGCCGTTCACCGGTTCGGCGGCGTTCGAATCCGCGGTGGCCATGAACAAGCATCTGACCAAGAACGCTCTCGCCGGCCTTAAAGACAAGATAAAATTCGCCGCGCATCGGATATTCTCCCGCGAAGACGTCGCCGAAAAAGGCGCTCATGCGATCTTCCGCGAGATAGTCCTGCCGTCGATCGTGAAGCCCGCTTCCGCCGGGTCGTCCGTCGGCGTATCGCTCGTAAAAGTATTTTTCGATCTCGAGCCTGCGCTCGAAAAGGCCCTCGAACATTCCGATTCGATCATCATAGAGGAATTTATCGAAGGCAGGGAAGCGACCTGCGGCGTGGTGGAGGATTTCAGGGGCGAAGCGCATTACGCGCTCCTGCCGGTGGAGATCATCCGGCCGGATTCGTCGGCGTTCTTCGACTATCAGGCAAAATACGGCGGGCAGAGCCTCGAGATCTGTCCGGGCAATTTCGACGATGCGACGAAGCGGGCGATCCAAGAGGCGGCCGTCGCTGCCCATCGCGAGCTCGGCCTGCGGCATTATTCGCGTTCCGATTTCATCGTCCATCCGAAGCGCGGCGTCTATTTTCTCGAAGCGAACACGCTTCCGGGCCTCACGTCCGAATCCCTTC
>JAIFWQ010000042.1 GCA_019661795.1 Candidatus Parcubacteria bacterium
GGGAGAAAGGGATATCTTTCCCTGATCGCCTGGGCCGAGCTCCTCGGCGAAGACGACGCGGCGGAGCTTCTCGAGGCCACGCTCGAAGAAGAGCGCGACGCCGATATGGCCCTGAACGAGGCCGCAGAGACGAAGCTCGACCAAAAGGCCCTTCTGGTGGAAGAGGAAGAATAAGGAGGCTATACTCTATGAGTGCATCTCATCAAAGCCATTCCCATCGCCCGCGGCGTCGGGGCTGACCTTCTTTCGTATTGGAGCCCGGCGGAAACGGCTCCGGGATCGATCATCCGCGTTCCCCTGCGCAAAAGGACCGTCGGCGCTTTGGTCGTGTCTTCGGAGCCGGCGTCTGAATCGAAGAGCGAGATAAAATCCGCCGGCTTCGCCATAAAAAAAGTCTCGAGCCGGCGCGCCAAAAGCGTCGTGTCGCCGGAATTCTTCCGTGCCGCCGAAGATACGGCGCGATGGTACGCGTCTTCGGTCGGGAGCGCCCTTTTCGAATCCGTGCCGGCGGCCATTCTCGGTGAGTACGAAAAAATCCCCGAAGCGAAACCTTTTAAAAAGAGATCGAAGCCGCGCGAATCGTTCGCCCTCCAAAAGAGCGACGACGACCGCTACGGGCATTATAAAAGCCTCATCCGCGAACGATTCGCGCGCAAAGAATCCGTTTTCATGGTGATGCCGTCGGTCGAGGACATCAAAAAAGCCTGCTCATATCTCGAAAAAGGCATCGAGCAATACACATATACGTTCCATAGCGGCTTGCCGAAAAGCGACATCATCAAAAAATGGAAAGCCGCCCTCGAGAACGACCACCCTATCGTCATCGTGGCGACAGGGACGTTCTTGTCGATTCCCCGCCACGATATCGGCCTTTTCATCGTCGAGCACGAAAGCTCCCGAAGCTACAAGATCCAGTCGCGGCCGTTCCTCGACTATCGCTTCATCGCCGAACGATATGCCCGAGAGATCGGCGCGGACGTCATATTCGGCGACTCGTGCCTCCGCATCGAAACCCTCTGGCGCGAAGACAGCTCGGCCATAGCGGAGCTCGGGACGGACGCTCTCGCCGAATACGCGCCTTTAGCCATGCGCTCGCTTTCGACCGCCCGCGAGACCATGGTCGATATGAAGAAATACAGGGATCCCGGCCGCGATATCCGCGTGCTCTCCGACGAGCTCGTCGCCCTCGCCAAAAAAGCCCGGGCCGAGAACGGCAATCTTTTCATATTCGCCGGAAGGAAAGGCCTCGCGCCCCAGACCATATGCTCCGACTGCGAGACCGTCCTGTCGTGCGACCGCTGCAGCGCGCCTCTGGTGCTCCACGGCAAAGACGACCGGCGATTCTTCCTTTGCAACCGCTGCGGCAGGAAACGCGACGCGCACGTCAAATGCGGCGCATGCGGAGGCTGGAGGCTCAAGACTCTCGGCATCGGCACGGAGCGCATGGAAGAAGAGCTCGCTCTCGCCCTCCCCGACGCCAAGATATTCCGGCTCGACAAGACGTCCGCGCCGACGCACAAGAAAGCCGCAGAGATGGTCGACAAATGGTACGCGTCGCCGGGAAGCATCCTCGTCGGCACCGAGCTCGCGCTCCTCTATCTCGACCGGCCGGTCGATTTCTCTGCCGTGGGCACGCTCGACGCGCTCTTTTCCATACCCGATTTCCGCATACACGAGAAGATATTCTCTATCGTCATAAAATTGCGCTCGATCGCCCGGAAGCATTTCCTCCTCCAGACGCGCAAACCCGATGCGCCCGTGCTCTCCCAGGGCGTGAAAGGCAATATCATCGATTTCTATCGCGAAGAGATCCAGTCGAGGAAGGATTTCTCGTTCCCGCCTTTTTCCGTGTTCATAAAGGTCTCCTATGCGGGCAAGAAAGAAGACACCCTCGCCGCGATGGAACGGCTGAAGGAAGCTCTCGGCGGCTGGCAGGTGGACGTCTTCCCCGCATTCATCGCGACCATAAAGAATGAATATCTTATGCACGCGCTCATCAAGCTTCCGCGCAAAGACTGGCCGCACAGGGACCTTCTCGATCGCCTGCGCGCGCTTTCGCCCGCCTACGCGGTCAACGTCGACCCGGAGAGCATCCTGTAATAGACTAGAAGCCATGATCAATATCGTCCAAAAAGACGACCCTGTATTGCGCCAGATCGCCAAAGCGGTGCCGAAAAGCATGTTCGGCGGGCCAGAGCTCGCGCGCATCATCCGCGACATGAAAGACGCCATCGCGAGCCAGGAAGACGCCGTAGCCATCGCCGCGCCGCAGATCGGCGTATCCCTGCGCATATTCGTCGTGTCGGGAAAGGTGTTCGATCTTTTGGGCAAAGGCGAGGGCGGCGCCGATATCGAAAGCGATCCGGCGGATGAAAAGCAGTCCGACGATATCGTCTTCATCAATCCCGAGATCGTGAAGCTCTCGAAGGAAAGAAAGCAGATGGAGGAAGGCTGCCTTTCCGTTCGGTATCTTTATGGAAAAACATCCCGCGCGACCAAGGCAAAAGTCCGCGCATACGATGAGAAAGGAAAAGCCTTCGAGATCGGCGGCTCGGGCCTCCTCGCCCAGATATTCCAGCATGAGATCGACCATCTCGAAGGAACTCTTTTCATAGACACCGCGACCGAGGTCGAAGACCTGCCGCCGGATGCGGACGATGCGGAAAAAACCGCAAAGAAACCGAAAAAAAAAGCCCGCATAGCGTTTTTCGGCACACCTGATTTCGCCGTGTGGGTTTTGGAAGGCCTCAAAAAGGGCGGCGTAATCCCCGACCTCATCGTCGCCGCCCCTGACGCGCCAAAAGGCCGCAAACTCGTCATGACTCCCCCGCCCGCGAAAGTCTGGGCGAATGATAATGACATACCCGTTATCCAGCCTGCCAAAATAAAGACGCCGGAGTTCGAAACGGAACTGCGCGGCCTCGCAGGCAAAGGCGGCTGGGACCTTTTCATCGTCGCCGCCTACGGAAAGATCATTCCCGAGAACATTTTGTATATGCCGAAGCGAAAGACGATCAACGTACATCCTTCGCTTTTGCCGCTTCTGCGCGGATCGTCGCCTCTTCAGACCGCCATACTCGAAGATATGCGCGATACCGGCGTCACGATCATGCGGCTCGACCGGGAAATGGATCACGGCCCGATACTCGCCCAGAAAAAAGCCGACCTCCCCCTGTGGCCTGTCGATGCAGAGACGCTCGGGAAGGCGCTCGCCCATGACGGGGCGAAGCTGATCGGGGATATCCTGCCCGCGCTCCTCGACGGATCCTTCAAGGAGACCGAGCAAGACCATTCCAAGGCGACATACACGGAAAAGATAGCGAAAGAAGACGGAGAGATCGATCTCGCTGCCGACCCTTACAAGAACTTTCTCAAATTCAAGGCTTATAAAGGCTGGCCCGGAAGCTATTTTTTCGCCGACAGGAAAGGCGCGAAGATCCGCGTGACCATAACCGACGCCGCATTCGAGAACGGCGCTTTCACCGTCAAAAAAGTCATACCCGAAGGCAAAAAGGAGATGGATTTTACTTCCTTCCTTTCCTCCACGGCAAGCCTCTAAGCATATTTTTGACCTTCAGGCCCGAGCGGCGGATGAAATCGATGCGCTTGGTCTTTTTCGAGCGGAGAGATTCTGAAAGCTCGTCTTTCGCCGCGTTGATGGCGACGTAGAGGTCTTCTTTTTCAGCTTCGGCGCGGAAGCTGCCGAGGCGGGAATGGAAATTGATCTCGGCGCGGAATATCTCGCCCGATCGGTGATGATTCGTCGTGCGGGCAACTTCGATCTCGGCGATCGCGCTCGTATCGTCCGATTCGACGAATTTTTCGAGAGCGAGCACGACCTTATCGACGGCCGCATCTATCGCCGGCGTGAGCGTTATCGAGGTTCCTTTCAGGATCTTTTTTATCATGGATTCATTATACTCGACGTTATCCGTTTACAAAGCGGGCTCCGCGCCCGCGGAGCCCGCTTCCGACATATTTTTGCCTGCTAGAACCCTCTTTCTTTCCTATACGCGAGATATGCGTTGACCGCGTATCCCGAAAGCGCCGCCACTGCGAGCCCGACGAGGAGTGCGGCCATCGCCTTGTCCCCTGTCGAACCCGAGCCGGCTGCTCCGGCCGTATTGTCGAGGCCCGGAACGCT
>JAIFWQ010000043.1 GCA_019661795.1 Candidatus Parcubacteria bacterium
ATGAGTTCATCCAATCATATCGGCATTTTTCCCTACTGTATAGTGCGCACCTGCAGGATCCTGTCGAGAAGATACCGGAGGGCGCTTTCGCTCGTCGCGATGACGATCGTATCCTTGTCGGCGAACGCGTAAGCCAGAATGATGCGCCCCGACGCGTCTTTCTGGGCGCGGACGTCGATATTCGACATCACTTTGTCTTCGAAGCCGGCCGTCGATGTCGCGGCGAGGGCGATACCGGCAGCCGCGTCTGGATATGATACGCGTATGAGGGGCATAAAGTCGCCCGCCATGTTTTTCTCCCATTCGAGCATTCCCGAAAAGGCGTTCTGGAAGAAGGTGTCTTTCAATATGATGAATGGGCCTTGCACATCATAGGCATATGCGCCGATCATGTAATCGCTTCCGAGCGACCGGAGGAGGCGGCTCGGTATATGGGTGCCGGAAAGCACGTCCGCTATCGGCGCCTGCGACGCCGCTCCTGCGCTCGCGACAGGAATGAGGGCGAATACGCTTCCGACGCTCGCGGTCGACGCAGAAAGTTTCGCGGCGATGATCTCGAGGGGATCGACGCCTTCGGATTTGCCGGTGAGATCGATGGCTTTCGGAGCGATCGTCACGGTCGCCGCTTTCGCGTACGGAATGATCGTTTTCGCTGCGACGGCCTTCACTGCTGGGCTTTGCGCCGTCTCTTGGGTCGAGGCGAACCAGTAATACCAGCCGCCGGAAAGCGCGACGATGATAAGAACGATGATGCCGATGTAGATTCCCGGGGACGTCTTTTTGTTCGCGGCGTATTGTACCGGCGACGAAGCTTCCCTTCTCCTCTGTTCGGCGAGAACCATGTCGGCCTTCGATACGTTCCCGTATCTCACCGCTTCTTCGGCGTCGCTTTTAAAGGTGCGGAGCGGCTTTATGGATGGATCGTTCTTGAGAGGCTCTTTTTTCTCTTCAGGGATTGGAGTCGGAGCCGGGGTTGGTGCCGGAGTCGGGACAGGGTTCGAGATCGGTGTCGGAGCAGGCTGCTTCACATTTTCGGGCATGGGCGAAGGTGCCGGAGCTTTTTCCGCTATGGGGCCGGCCGGTTCCGGGATAGCCTCGGCCTCTTCGGCGAGCGTCTCCGGGCCTTCCGGCGCCGCCCCGGTTTCCGGCTTCGAGAATTCGTTGTCGAGAGCCATGCTCGTGCCCACGATGTCTATGCCTTCGGCATGAAGGTCTGCATTCGTATTCTTCGGTTCTTGCGGTACGGCTGGTTCTTGCGATCCCTGCGGTATCTGATCTGGCTTGTTCGGTTCCATGCGCTCTATTATAGCTTTATTTATCCCCTGTTCCAGCGGGCGCTCCGTTCCGAAAGGTGTATCATTTATCCAGATCCAAACCTTCTTCAACCCTATATCGACCCGCTCTCCCCATGAATATGAAATCAGGAAATATCTTTCTCGGCTGTTTCGACGGCGCGGCTGTAGCTCTTCTCTTCGCCGCTATGAGTTATGCCGGCCAACAGTTCGGCGTATCACGTCTTGATGTGTGGCGAGTGCCTTCCCTCCTTGTAGCTATCGCCGCTGTCTTTATTGTATCGAACGGGATCCGAAAATGGCCGAGCCTTCGTTCCCGGCTTCATGTGGCCGAGAGTTCGATTCCCGCGGAACGGTCTTTCGAGATCGCTGCCGGCATCGTCTCGTTCATCGTCGTATCCGTCATCGCTGAAGCCGTCTTATTCTTTTGAACGTCCTGGACGGACAGCAAAACGGCGCGATCTCTCGCGCCGTTTTTTTATTTATCTCAATTTGCGTATCACCCGCCTCATGCCCCCGACTTTGCCTTCAGGGTTCTGATGATTATTCGGGCCGCTCGGTCTTTCTGGCCTTTCCGGTCTGTCGCGCCGCGCGCCGTATGCGCCGAGCACGTACCTCGCCGGATCGGCGTCGAGATCGATGAAATCGTCGGCGGCTTCTTTAAGCTTGCCGGAGGCCGATTTTCCGAAGGTTATGACTTCGACCTGGCAGCCGTTCATCTTGAGATATTCGACGAGAGGCACGAAGTCGCCGTCGCCCGAGGCGAGCACGACCACGTCGAGCTTGGCCGAAAGCTTGACCGCGTCGATGGCGAGCCCGACGTCCCAGTCTGCCTTCTTCGATCCGCTCGAGAAGATCTGGAGATCTTTCGTTTTCGTCTCGATGCCTATTTTGGTGAGCGCATCGAAGAAATTCTTCTCTTCGCCCGTTTCCGTCGTGATGACGTAGGCGATGGCGCGCACGAGCTGGCGTCCGCCGAGGGCGTCCGCGAGCACGCTTTCGAAATTGACCCTTCCTCTATGGAGATTCTTGGCGCTGTGGTAGAGGTTCTGCGCGTCTATGAAGACGCCCACGCGCTGCTCTTTATGTTTGATAATTGCCATAAAAAATGAAAGTTACGTTATAAAAATAAGACTGACCTTTTAAAAACCTTGCCTCAACTATAGCGCAGATAAAGCATGAAGTCCGCCAAGCGGCGGACTTCATCGATCTAACGTATTGTTATTTCTTGAGTTCGAGCTTCTTGGCGATCTCGGAATATCTCTTTGGGTGCTTCTTCGCGAGATATTTCATATGAGTCTGCCTGTCTGCGACCATGGCCAGGAGTCCCCTTCGGGAATGCCTGTCCTTATCGTGCTTCTTCAGATGCTGCGCGAGCTCCTCGATCTTCGAGGTCAAAAGCGAGATCTGAACTTCCGGGGAGCCGGTATCCGTAGGATGGATGCCTGCGCCCTTGATAACCTTGGTCTTCTTTGTCGTTGAAAGCATGGTGATAGCAAAGATAGCACATATATTCTGAAAATGCAAGCATTAAAGCCTTCTTTTGCGACAAAGAGCCATTTCTCGGGGTTTTTGATATAATATTGTGCGACATGGCCTCTCTCAAAGAATTAAAACAGCAGTTCCTCGAATATACGGAGATCGAAAAGGGCCGCAGCCTCAATACGGTAGAGAACTATGACAGATATCTGACCCGATTTCTCGGATTTTTGAAGAAAGACTCCCCTTCCGACATCACGGATAATGCGATCCGCGAATTCCGCCTGTGGCTCAATCGCCAGTCGACGGGCAACAATAAAAAGACCGGCGACACGCTTAAAAAGAAGACGCAGAATTATTATCTGATCGCTTTACGGGCATTTTTGAAATATCTCGCGAGGCAGGGCGTGAAGTCTCTCGCCCCCGAGCGCATCGAATTGGCGAAAGTCGGCGAACGCCATATCGAATTCATGTCGAACGACGAATTGCACCGGCTTCTCGAGGCGCCGAAAGGCTCTGATCTGAAGTCCCTGCGCGATAAGGCGATGCTCGCCATGCTTTTCTCCACCGGTCTGCGCGTCTCGGAGCTCTGTTCCCTGTCGCGCGACATCGACCTGTCGGCGGACGAGGTATCCATCCGGGGCAAAGGCGACAAAGTGCGCGTCGTCTTTCTTTCCGACGATGCGAAGGCCGCGACGAAAGCATATCTCGCTAAGCGCGATGACATGGACGACGCGCTCTTCGTAAAAGTGGCGGTCGAAAAGCGCGCGAACGGCGATTCGATGCCTCTCACCCGCCGGTCCGTCGAGCGGGTCGTAAAACACTATGCCACCAAGGCCGGCATCATGACCAAACGCGTCACGCCGCACGTCATACGGCATTCTTTCGCGACCGATCTCCTCTCGAACGGCGCCGACCTTCGCTCTGTTCAGGCTCTGTTAGGCCACGCGAACATAGGGACGACCCAGATCTATACGCACGTCACCGACAAGCATCTTCGCAATATCCATAAGCAATTCCACAACAAAAATAAGCGAGACGCATAGTTTCGCGCCGCGTCCCGAGGGTGTACTCTAATAGTCAGACCACCCGACCATGATCTCCGAAATGCTCCCGCGGCGGCTCAACGCGACGAGTGCCGTCCGCATGAAGAAAAGCGAGAACGATCCGGGCAAAAGCTTGCAAGAAGAAGAGATCTCCCTCGACGGTCCGGTCCCTGACGACGCGATGAGCGCCATCGGGCCGGAACGATTCACCTTGGAAACGCCGAAGCCTCTCGACCACGAGAAAGTTCTGGCGAAGTTCACGGAATGCTGCCGCGCTCACGAGGCGACGGTGGAATTCCCCGACGGGAT
>JAIFWQ010000044.1 GCA_019661795.1 Candidatus Parcubacteria bacterium
CCCGCGCGGACAAGCAATCAGGCATCGATTCGCGCCGCACCCGGCTCATACTCCTCGCCAAGAACTATCAGGGCTACAAGAACCTCATCCAGCTCGTCACCAAAGGCTACCTTGAAGGCTTCTATTACAAGCCGCGCATCGACCGCGAGCTCATAGAGAGGTACAAGGACGGATTGGTCGCCATATCGTCGGCGTTCAATGGCGACCTGACGCTCGCTCTCCAGGGAAACGATATCGCCAAAGCCGTGGATATCGCGAAATGGTACAAAGGCGTTTTCGGCCCGGACTATTATCTGGAAATAACCCATCATCCCGACGTGGACGGTCACGAGACCCTGATGGAGCGCACCAAAGAGGTCGCGAAAAAGGCCGGCGTTCCTTTGGTCGCCGGTGGAAACGTCTATTACATCCGCCGCGACGACAAACCGGCCCAGCAGACCCTCATGCTCGTGAATTCGTCGGGCGACGACCGCATCAGCGACGACGACGTGGCGGATTTCTCTTTCATATCGAACGACACGGCGCAGGGATATTTCCGCGATATGCCGGAAGCCATAGCCAACGCCGAAAAGATAGCGAATGAATGCGACCTCGACCTGCCTTTGGGAAAATGGGCTTTCCCCGATTTCAAATTGCCGCCCGGCGAAACTCCCGACACCGCCTTCCGCAAAGTCGTCTATGAAGGCTTTGCCCGCCGCGGCGTGGAGCAGACGAAAGACGTCATCGACCGCGTCGAATACGAGCTCAAGGTCATCGGCGGCAAAGGATATTCGCCGTACTTCCTTATCGTAGCCGACCTTTTGGCCTATGCCCGCGCGCACGGCATCCTGTCGAACATCAGGGGATCGGTCTCGGGCTCCATGGTCACGTATCTCGCCGGCATCACTAACATCGATCCGATCGAATACGAGATACCGTTCGAACGCTTCCTCAATCCCGACCGCCCTTCCGCACCCGATATCGATATGGACTTCGCCGACGACCGCCGCGACGAAATGGTGGATTATGCCCGCTCGAAATACGGCGCGGAGAAAGTCGCCCAGATCGGAACGTTCGGCACCATGGCCGCCCGCGGGTCGGTTCGCGACGTCACCCGCGCGCTCGGCTATCCGGTCGAGACCGGCGACAGGCTCGCCAAGCTCATCCCGATGGGATCGCAGGGCTTCCCTATGACCATCGACCACGCCCTCGAGCTCGTGCCCGAGCTCAAAAAGCTCTATGACGAAGACTCCGACACCAAGCGCATCATCGGCCTCGCCAAAAAGATCGAAGGCTGCGCCCGCCATATCTCCATCCATGCCGCAGGCATCGTCATCGCGCCTTCCGAGCTCACCGATTTCACTCCTCTCCAATACGACCCGAAGGGCGAGATGAAGATCATCACCCAATACGACATGTATTCGATCGACGAGAACGGCGCCGGCCTTCTGAAATTCGACTTTCTCGGGCTCAAGAACCTTTCCATCCTCGCCGATGTCATCGACCGCATCGAAAAGATCGAGGGGAAAAAGATCGACATCGAATCGATCCCTCTCGACGACAAGAAGACCTTCGACATGCTCGCTCGGGGCGAAACGGAAGGCCTTTTCCAGCTCAACGGCGACGGCATGACGAAATATCTGAAGGATCTCCGGCCAACGACCATCCACGATATCAACGCTATGGTCGCGCTCTATCGTCCGGGTCCGATCCAATTCATCCCTCTCTATATCGACCGCAAGCACGGCCGAAGCCCGATCGAATATCCGGACCCTGCTCTCGAGCCGATCCTCAACAAGACCTATGGCGTCCTCGTCTATCAGGACGACCTTCTCATGATCGCCCACAAGATCGCCGGATACAGCTGGGGCGAGATCGACAAGTTCCGAAAGGCCGTTGGAAAGAAGATCCCCGAAGAGATGGCCGCCCAAAAGGAGAAGTTCATCAAAGGCTGCGTCGAGCACAGCTCATGGCCGGAGAAAAAGGCCAAAGAATTGTGGACATGGATCGAGCCTTTCGCCGCATACGGCTTCAACAAGGCCCATTCGGTGTCATACGGCAAAGTAGCCTACGAGACCGCCTATTTCAAGGCCAATTTCCCCGCCATATACATGTCGGCGGTGCTTTCCGCCGATTCGGGCGAAGTCGAGAAGATCGGCGAATCGATCTCCGAATGCCGCCGCATGGGCATACCCGTCCTGCCGCCGTCGGTGAACGAGAGCTTTTCCATGTTCAGCGTGGTGAAAGATCCA
The DNA here is from genome assembly GCA_019661795.1 of Candidatus Parcubacteria bacterium. GTDB lineage: Bacteria > Patescibacteriota > Minisyncoccia > Phycocordibacterales > UBA6065 > UBA6065. Next base: position 2,232 of record JAIFWQ010000044.1, read on the forward strand.
GTGACCGGCACGGAGAAGATCCGCTTCGGGCTCACGACCATAAAGAACTTCGGCGAAAATATCGCCAAGGCCATCATCCACGAGCGCAAGGCGGCTGGACGCTACAAATCGCTCTCCGATTTCCTTTCGCGCGTCAAAGACAGGAACATCAACAAAAAATCCCTCGAAGCCCTCATTAAATGCGGCGCCCTCGACGAATTCGGCGATCGCACGGCGATGTACGGCAACATAGACAAGCTCCTCGAATACAGCAAAGAAAAAGCCAAATCCGGCGGCAATCAGGATTCGCTCTTCGGCGGCCACGAGGCGTTCGCTGGGCACGACGAGATCCGCCTCGATACGGTCGCGCCGGTCACGGACCACGAGAAGCTTCTCTGGGAAAAGGAGCTCCTCGGCCTCTATATCTCCGGCCATCCTCTCGACAGATATAAATCGATCCTCGAAAAAAGGCCCCTCCATATATCGAGCGTCAAAGCGAAAGCGGCGAAAGAGATCGAGGCGGGAGCCAAAGTGAAAGAAGACATGGTCGTCCTCGGCGGCATCATCGAGGACGTGCGCGTCATCATGACGAAGAAGAACGAGCCGATGGCGTTCATCCGCATGGCGGACATGACCGGATCGATCGAAGCGGTCGCCTTTCCCCGCACCTATACACGCTTCAAATCCGTCATCGTGCCCGAGAAATGCATCGCGCTTAAGGCTAAAGTGTCCGAGCGCAACGGCGAGATATCGCTCATCGCCGACAATTTCATGGCGCTCGCGTAAAAAGCCGGGATGCCGGGGCTTTCGTTTTCTGATATCATAAAAATAGAGACGGTTCGCGATGTGCCTATAGGCTCGACATCCGAAAAAAAATCGTCCGACCGTCGAAAGAGGCGTTCCCGGTGTATGAGGCAGCCACGGTAGGTTCGACTGCTGTTGATCTCGGTAATAGAGCTTCTCTTGCCCCGCCGACGAACATACGTCGTGCGGGGTTTAGCTTTTATGCTATAATCTTCCCTGTCAGAGATTGCTTTGGCTACCGACCAAAGGCCCCGCGGGAGACCCTAATCTGACCATAAAAGATACAAAAGCCAGGTGGAACCGCGGTCAAAAGATCGCCCTAGCAAATACATAGCGCATGCTGTGTCGTTGCTCGGGCGTTTTTAATTATTTATCTAAAAATTCCATGTCATCCCTTCCGGAGATCCGCCATTCGTTCGCTCATCTTCTCGCCGCCGCGGTCGAGGAGCTTTTTCCCGGCGCAAAGAACACCATCGGCCCGGCCATAGAGAACGGCTTCTATTACGATTTCGAATTCCCTACGGGCTCGGCGCCTTCGGACAAGGATTTCGCCCAGATCGAAAAGGCGATGCGCAAGATCCTGCCGAAATGGAAAAGCTTCGAGAAGATGCCGGTATCGGCAGACGAAGCGCGTAAAAGATTCGCGGGCAATCCCTACAAGCTCGAGCTCATCGAAGAGATCGTGAAAAAAGGCGAAGAGATCACGCTCTATAGATCAGGCGATTTCATAGACCTCTGCCGCGGCGGGCACGCTGATGTCGCAGACATGAAGCCTGACGCGTTCAAAATCGATCGCATCGCCGGCGCATACTGGCGCGGGAACGAGAAGAACGCCATGCTCACCCGCATATACGGCATCGCATTCGCTTCAAAGGCAGATCTCGACGCCTATGTAGCCCAGCAGGAAGAAGCCAAAAAACGTGACCATAAAAAGCTCGGTCGCGACATGAAGCTCTTCACCATTTCCCCTCTCGTCGGCGCGGGCCTGCCTCTCATGCAGCCGAAAGGCATGATCATCAGGAAGACGATCGAGGACTATCTTTGGAGTCTCCACGCGGACAAAGGCTACGAGCGCGTCTGGACGCCGCATCCCCC
>JAIFWQ010000045.1 GCA_019661795.1 Candidatus Parcubacteria bacterium
GAGAGGTATTGTGGATCTTTTTCGGGTGAAGATGGCTCTTAGATCGAAATCTCCTATTTCCGATAGAGGAATTTGTGAATCTGCCAAAATTTAATCGGGCCTTTTATAGTTTTCCCATAACCTTCTTCCGTCGAGATAAAATATCTCTTCAATCCCAATCCATCGAGCAATTTGAGACCTTCTTCTTGAGTGAAAAAAGACATATCCGCATTCTTGCTCCACTCATCATCGGGGCCAAAGAGGGTGAAATAGAGAAAACCTCCTTCCGCGAGGCTTTTCGATAGATCGGTTATGACCTTAACTACTTTCTCCTTCGAAGAGATGAACGGCAAGGAATTATTAGCGATGATGAGAGAATATTTCGACTCGGCAGGCTTGAAATCCTCGATGAGATCCGTGACCGGGTGTATATTCTTGATCCCCTTCTCTCTGATCGTCGATTCGAGGAAAGATATATTCGAGGGATCCTTATCTATAGCATCTACGATGAATCCGCGGCCCGCGAGATCCACCGCATCCGCGCCTTTTCCGCAGCCTAATTCCAGAACATGGCCGGATGACAGCGTATCGAAAATCCCTCTGTTCTTTAGAAATTTATCCATATTGTGATTATACAATAAAAAGCGCCAATCATTGATGGACTGGCGCTTGAATAACAGGGCGAGAGATTCAACCTCGCGATTGGCAGTTGGTTGACGGCGAGCACTTCTCGCAACAGTCAGCCGTATCCGAATATACCCAATTCGCGGAGAGAGTTTCCCCGAAAATCTTCTTCGCGGCCGCAAGCGTCCGCTGACCGGAGTATTTTCCGCCGATCTCGCCTTCCGCCTTGTTCTTGGGAACATGATGGATGAAGCGATCGAAGAATTGGAGGCAGAACTCCTCATAATCCTTCGTGAAAAGGATGAAGTTGTGCCAGCCTTCGTCGATGATGGGAGTGGGAGAGAAACCTGAACCCGTGGGCGCGAGCCCGCAGATGTACAGGAATCGTTTCGTATCTTCGAAGAGAGCAGTAGCCTGCTCTGGAGTGAGCTCGAGCTTGCGCTGAAGGCGCGCGACGAGACCCTCGTTCTGATAGGCCATAACCGCTTCCAGCAAAAGGCTGTTAGCGCCAGGGCGAAGTAACGTAGCAGTATTCATGAGAGAGATACAGGTCTACATGTTAGGTTAAGGAGCGTTTCCAGCACCTACTGGATGTTCCAAAAATAATGCTTACATACAAACTATAGGGTGTCAATAAAAAAGAGCCGTCGAACGTGTCGGCGGCTCTTTGACTGACTGAAGCTGATTCAACACAACATCTGAGGAGGCTCGGATCAAGGCGAGGCGTCTGCGACTTTCGTCGAAGGACGCGGCAATTTCGCCATCGAGATCACGACTTCGCGGGGCTCTGCGCCCGGCTTGTCGATGACTTCGATATGGAGATCGCCCTTGAACGGAGCGCTCATGACACGCGTGTTGAATTCTTCTTTCGTAAGCCCGGCGAAGTCGATGCCGTGCATGCTCTTCACGAGCATACCGGCTTTGACTCCCGCCTCGTCGATCGGCGAACCAGCGGTGACGCTGTCCACTTTCACGACGGCGATCTTGTCATTATCCGCGACGACCTGTCGGCCCTTCGCGTCGATGAGCTGAAGATCGAACCACTGCGCCGTCACCTTGAACGGCTTCATGGTGACCGTCTCGCCTTCGGCGACGATCATCTGCCTCGGGAGCTGAAGCTCCGGCCGATTCATAACGATCTGGGGCAAGGGCAACGAGATGCTGTTAGACTTCTCGAGGCGCTTTTGTGATTCCCTATAAGGATTACTGCCAGACGATGACGAATTTGAATCGTTGCGAAATGCGTACTCTCCCGGTTTATTGGGTTTGGGTACGATATGCATATCGCTGTCGCTATAGGTGTACCACAGGCCATACACGATCGTTTTGCCGTCGACATGCTTCACGTTTGGAACCAGCATCCTGAGATTCCGACGATTGAACTTCGTTAGCTCCTTAGAAGCTGTATCCCACGTTTCCTTGAGCACCTCGTCGAGCGAAGCACCTTCGGGAACGATGTACGGGACACCTGCTTCAAGATAATCTCCGAGGATCAGACCCGGTTTCTTTGCGGGCCGATAATCGATCCTCCATCCCTTAAGCGCGTCGTTTTCAATGACGGGCGTCAGGGCGACGATCTCCGAATCACGGTGCTTGAGCTGCCAATACACCGCGACCCAGATAGAATCGACTCGGCCAGGTCCGTGAATTCCACTGATCATCTCGAGGGGAATCGGCTTTTGCAGATCCCTCTCCGTATTCTGCACTGAATCAGTGACATTGGCATTGACCACTGGCGTAGTAGCGCGCGCTGTTGAGAACAACAGGGCGAGCACGAAGAAAAATCTAACGAATAACGTCTTCATGAGACCTCCTAATGTTGTTGATGTTGAATTACAAAGAACGAAATTGACCTATCCTCGTCTATTATACCATATACTACAGAAAAATCAACTCAAAAACGGTAGAGCCAAATGTCGGCATTTTGGCCATACCCAGAGCTATGATATTCGAGTTTGATGTGTGGATTATCCACAATATATCGCACTCTATTGGTTAAAGAGGAGCGAGGGGCTTCTCCATCGATTACTACGAATCCATGATGGGATCGGGTTATATCGATAAGCTGATCAAGAGTATTTATAGGATCGATGCCTGTATAAAAATCTGGTTTCTCCTGCCTGCGATTCCCTTTTGGAAGCCACTCTCCTTCTTCGCCGAGATATATGCGATGCAAAGCCGGACAAAAAGATATGATCACGTCATCGGGTCTTTTCTCTGATTTTATGATCGAGAAAACCTCATTGTAATCAGGTTGGATCGAAAGCACATGAAAGTCATATGAGATCATCGGGTAAAAAAGAAACTGCTGATAGCCGATCACGAGAAGCAAAAGAAGCGCAAAGAGAGACCGGGTTGCTGTTCGATAATTTGGAAGAATGTGATCAGCGCACATGACGACAACGAACGACAAGGCGATGACAAAAAACGGAAAGAATGGAAAAACAATATATCTCGTGATCATTCGTTCGGCCGTGATAAAAAGAGTCACAATCGGCACAGCGACCAATACGCCTAGGAACAGAAGCTCTTTTTTATAGGAAGCGAAAGAATAGAGATATTTCTTTTTCCAAAGGATGATAAGAAATGCGGGGAGGAAAGCAAGACCGCTCCAATGCGACAAGCAGGCGAAGGTGAAAAGACCGATCCACCAGAAAAGATCACGTCTCTTTCCCGACGAAAGATAATTCCAAAAGAAACATATTGAAAGGATGAGAAAGAACGCTAGGGCCGCATAGCCTCTCGCCTGTCTCGACCATGCGATCTCGTTATAGGAGAAAGTGACAAAAAAAGCGGCAAGAATAGCGACCACGTTACTTTTAAAGAGCCTCCTTCCGAGAGTTGCAACCGCCAAAATAAGACCCGATCCGAATAATGCCGCAGGCAGGCGTACCGCCCACGGACTAAAAGCGTCGAACGGCGCGATCTTCATCATGAGCGCCGCGAGATAGACGCTCACGAAATTATTCACATAGATGTAACCAGAGTCGAGAAGAGGATATCCGTGTTTGAGAACCGCCAAAGCGGCATTTATGGTATAGACCTCATCGATCCAGAGCGACTGGAAGCCTATGTGAAAGAGACGGAAGAAAAGTCCGAGAGAGAAGATCGGGATGAGAAAGAGCCAAATCGGATAGCGCCGTATCGCCTTCATTAATCCGGAAGGAAGACCATGAATCCTGCCGGCATCGTCATGCCTGCGCATGTATAGTTTTTAATGCTCGTTGCTTGAGAAGGAACATATTTCGGATATATATCCGAAAGTGACATCGACACTTCTTTGCCTGGAGCGAGAGGAAGGCGAGTTTGACCGAAAATGATCACTTGTGGAGTTTTTGCGGCATTCATGAATGCAAGTTTTCGTTCAGGAGAAATCCTAATAACCGCCTTATCAGGGGCACATGACTCGCCAAAGATGACTCGATCAGTGATTACTGATGTGTTTACAGCTATAGACAGATATTTCGACGATGTTCGAAGAGAAATCTTTGAGCAAACGTGATATTCGGATTATCAGGCAATTTTCCCGGCGCAAAATTTAAGTCGGAGCTATCGCCCATAGTTAGAAATGCCGTGCTCGATGGATGAATGAGAACGTATCCGAGGCCTAATACGATAATGATCAATATGACAATGACGGCGATTAAGATATTTGTTTTCATGACTATATAATATTAACCTTAATTTTAAGGACATTCCTCATGACCGTACGCGCAGACTTCATTGCACGTGGCGGTAGATGCAGTAAGAGTACAAGGTTCCATTTCTTCATTACCATATTGATCCCTGCAAATTTGATTTCCAATAGATTCGAAACCATCAGAACAAGGTCCGCACTCCCAACTATCGCATTCTCCATTCGCATTGAACTCGCCTTGGTTGCAATAACAATCCCACGTCGTCTCGTCGCATACGAATACCATCTGATCTTCGGCACAACCGCCGCCTCCGCCACAGCCGCTGTCGTCAGGAGCGCCTGCCGAACATGAACCATCGCATTGGGTCGTTCCTATATTAGTCTGCCCGCAGGAATTTCCTGCGCTCGAGCAGGCGCTGCCATACCCTGGCCTCTCGCCTGGCGCGCCGGCCGAACATGAGCCGTCGCATTGGATAGTTCCGCCGTTCACGTCGCCGCAGGAATTCGCCCCGCTCGAACAGGAATCGCCGTATCCGCCGGGATTCGCAGGAGCGGACGCTGAACACGATCCGTCGCATTGGATAGTTCCTGAATTCGTCTGTCCGCAGGAATTCGCCCCGCTGGTGCATGAATTGCCGGTGCCCGCCGCGCAGCATGAATCAGGATTGCACGACTGGGAATCGGCTGGCTTGCCGCCGCCGCAGTAGACGTCGGCGACCGTCGCGCCGTCGCTCCTTTCGCACCAGACGGTCCTCGTCTGCGTTCCGCCGCCGCAGGAAACGCTGCACGATCCATAGCCGCCCGTCTGCCATGAATAGCCGTAGCAGGCGGCGAGGCTGACGTTCGGCGCGCCATTATTTATAAGAGACTGCCATTCGCCTGCCGAATTCGTCGGCACGAAGATGTCGTTCGTGTTCCCGTTGTCCACGTTCCTGCAGAGGCTCCATTCGTTCACGGTCGAAACGGTCGGCTTCACGACACGGTATATGCTCGCCGCATTGGAAAAACCGAACGTCCCCGCGAACAGGGTGACGGCTGCGACGAAGGCGTATATGGATTTCCGCGCGTTCTTCATTGAAAAATGAACTTTTATATCTTCTTTATCTTCCCTTCAGGGCCTGTATCTCGGCCTTGAGGCTGTCGATCTCTTTCTGCTGTTCCTTGATCGCTTCGATCAGAGGCGCGACGAGGTTGCCGTATTCGACGGACTTCAATCCCGTCGCCGCGTTCGTTCCGACGAGCTCGGGGAAAATTTTCTCGACGTCCTGGGCGATCAATCCCACGCTCGGTTTGCCGTCGGCTTTCCAGCTGAAGGAAACGCCGTCGAGAGAAAGGATCTTCGAGAGAGCTCCGGAAAGAGGCTTCACATCGGTTTTGAGGCGCCTGTCAGAGGTATAGAAATAGGCGGTCGCTCCGACGTTGCCGGAGATCTCGAGCTTGTAGCCGGGGCTGACCGCGCCGATGCCGACGTTTCCGTACTGGACGATGAGTCCGTTCGTCGCGCCGCCCGTGTTAAGAAGCAGTCCGCCGATTTTCGACTGCGCCGTCGAACCGACGTTCACCGGCGTCGGAGTGTTGCCGCCAGGCGCGGCCTGCGACGGTCCGGTCCATGTCTGCGCCCATGCAGGGGTGGCGAAAAGGAGAGAAACGGCTATCGAAGCGATGTATGCTTTTTTATTCATAAAAATCTTCTACTTTTGTAATGAGTCCAATATGCTCTTCTCCTGCGCCGCGGACGGGGATTCTTTCGGCTTCGTCGGGACGGAGAGGCTCTTCAGTTCTGCCGCTTCCTGCGCCGGCTTGAGCAGGCTCTTCGACGACGACGTGGCGGTGAGAGTGTCTACGGCCGTCTTCTCTTCCTTCGTCGGCTCTCCCGGATTCCGGCCGAGCGGCCCTCCTTCCCTGAAGAGCAGGTATGCCCCGACGAGAAGGCCGAGGATGACGATAGTCGCTGCGTATCTTTTGATGTGGCTTTCTTGGGGGTTCATGTTCCTTTGAATTATAGCAAATTCCGCGAGCTTAGACGGACTAGATCTCTTCGAACGTCGGGGAAAGGCCGGAAGGGACGATGAGGATCTGTTTTGTCGCGTCCGGCGCGCCGGAACCGGTGCCCGTAAGCGTGACGGTGTACTGGGTCGCCGTGCCGATGCTTCGGTTGAGATGATATTTGAACGTAAAGCCCGACGAATACGGGCTCGATATGATCACCGGCGACGGGCTCGCCGAAAATGCGCCGCCGTTGAACGAATAGGTGATGGTCGTGCTCGCCGGAAGCGATGGCGACACGCCTGTTACAGATACGGTGACCGGATTGGCGAACGATGTTCCGCCGTTATCCACGAAATAGGTGCCGCTTTCCGAATCCGCGCCGGTCTGGGCCAGGAATTGTATGCGGAGGCTCGACGGGCCGGTGATGCTGAAGCCCGCCGGTTGAGGAAGGACGGTGAACGAAACCGTTTTCGTCACCAAAGTCGTCGCGCCGTTCACGCACTGGATCTGATAGGTGTAGCTTCCCTGCGTGAGGCTGCCGGTCGATGCCGAGCCGGATGCCGTGATGCCGGTGACCGATGCGAACGCCGTGCCGCCGGCGGATGTCTTCGATACGGTGCATGTCGCGCCCGAAGCGAGATTCGATATGGTCCAGACGATGCTCGCATTGCTCGCGTATGCGAC
>JAIFWQ010000046.1 GCA_019661795.1 Candidatus Parcubacteria bacterium
GAAGGCGGCGACACGGCGGCATTCCTCGGCTACAAACCCTACGGCGCCAAGCGCCCGTATCCGGCGAGCCTCTGCGTATCGGTGAATGACGCGGTCGTTCACGGCATACCGAACGAAGAGCCGTATATTCTCCAGGAAGGCGATATCGCATCCCTCGACCTCGGGCTCGTCCATCGCGGGCTCGTCACGGACATGGCTATCACCGTTCCCGTCGGCCTGATCGACGCCGAAGCGAAAGAACTGATACGGACGACCAAGGCCGCCCTTGAAAAAGGCATCAAGGCCGCCAAACCCGGCCATACGACAGGCCACATCGGGGAAGCGGTGGAATCGCTCGTCGCCCCGCTCGGCTACGGCATCGTCCAAGAGCTCGCAGGCCACGGCGTCGGCTATAGCGTCCACGAGGATCCGTACGTGCCGAACTACGGCACGGCGGGCGAAGGCGAGCCTCTCGTCCCGGGCATGGTCATCGCTATAGAGCCGATCTTGAACGAAGGCACGGAAAAGATATTTCTCGATAAAGACGGCTACACCTATCGCACGAAGGACGGCAAAAGGAGCGCGCATTTCGAGCGCACGGTCGTGATTACCGAACGCGGGTGTGAGATACTTACGAAATGAAACCCATGCCGCATCCCAAAGACGAACGGACCTTGGTCATCATAAAGCCCGACGCTATCGAGCGCAGCCTGGTGGGCGATATCGTATCGCGGTTCGAGAGGATCGGCCTTAAAATAGTCGGCGCGAAGATGGTCATCGCGTCGCCGGAACATATCGAAGCGCATTATACGCTCGACCCGGAATGGCGCGTGAAGACCGGCGAGAAATCCATCAAAGCCTATACGGATAAAGGCCAGAAGCATCCGGTGAGCGATGATCCGATCAAAGTGACCGATGTCGTGCTCATGAAGCTCCGGAAATATATGACGAGCGGTCCCGTTCTCGTCATGGCTCTCGAAGGCGCCCATGCCGTCGCTATCGTGCGCAAGCTCATCGGATCGACCGAGCCTCTGTCATCCGATGTCGGCACCATCCGCGGCGACTTCGTCCTCGATTCATATCAGATGGCCGATATCGACAACCGCTCTGTCCGCAATCTCGTCCACGCCTCGGGATCCGTTTCCGAAGCGGAAAAAGAGATCGCGCATTGGTTCAAGCCGGAAGAGGTCATCGATTACCGCCATATCCAGGAAAAGATCCTCTACGACGTCAATCTCGACGGCATTTTGGAATAATTTGGAATAAAAAAAGCCGCGCATGGGGTGGTGCGCGGCTCGTTGACTGACTTTTTTACTTTTGTTGCTTGGCGCTAGCCCTTGCGACTAGAGCGTGCCGCCGGATGGGGCCGGCGTGTCGGTTTTGGCCGTCGTTCCGGCCTGTTGCTGTTTGGCCCGGCTCATGACGTAGAACGTGTTGATGTCGTCGCGGCCGCTCACGCGTTTGAGTTCGGCGATGCCTTCCGTGACGCGGTCGGCGTTTTTGCCGGTTTTCATCTGTTCCATGAGCTTCATATCGGCGGGCTTCGTTTCGTCGAGCCGGATATAAGTCCAGGCGGTCGGCGCCTGCGTATTGACCAGCCGGAGCGCTTGCTCCTGCGAAAGGTCTTTGCTGAAGCCGACGATGTTGATCTCGGCGCCGTCGAGGAGGAATGATTTCTCCGGGAAGACGACCTTGGCGAACTGCGTCGGGGCGGGGGACATGGATTTTTGTTCCGGCTTTTGCTCGGCCGCGAAAGCGGGCAGGCAGAATGCGAGAACGAGGGCGGCGATGCTGAACAGGCGGGTGATACAGGATTTCATGCTGACTATGTTTTTGGTTGTTCCTGCACCCCGGGACGGGGTGCATATCCAAAGGCTCAACAAAGCCCTTAAATATGCACCTCGCCTCCTCTTCGATCATCTGCCCGCTTTTTGGGACAAAAAAATCGCTCTTTCGATGAGCGTTCTCTTCTGTTTTTAAGATTAGCACATATCGAGGATATGTCAAATGAAACATATGGCCGCGCCGGACGTATTTATTTACCGTTCTCTTTTTCTGTTTCGCAGGCGTTTTCCCCTGTTGCGCCGGTCTTTTCGAGGACTATAATGTCAGTAGGGTTATTCGATAGATTAACTCTATAACATTTTGTCAGGGAAACAGCGTATTGAGCTAGGCCTCGGCCTCGCATTGCGCTTCCCACCTAGTATTTTCTAGGGACAATCTCTCGAATGACCCCCTGAAAACATCTGCGCGATAAAAACGCCGCAGGTGTTTTTAGTTTCCGCATATTTTTAGATGCTATAATTCATCCCATGTTCTGGAACAGATTTCTTCTGCCTTCTATCATATTTCTCGGCGCCGTCTCTTTTCTTCATTGGGTCGCGATCGAACAAGGCTACTATTACACGACGAATTGGTACGATTTCATGATGCATTTCCTTGGGGGATTCGCCATAGCACTGCTTTCCCTATGGATCGTAAATCTGCCCGGCATGGCGCGGTTCGGCCGGTTCGTCACGCCGCAGAATCTTTTCATTTTGGCGTTCTCCGTAGGCGTGGCATGGGAGATATATGAGATCGCCTTCGGCCTGACCTCGTTTCAGGACAAAAATTATATGTGGGACACGGCGCATGACCTCATCATGGATTCGCTCGGCGCGTATCTCGCTATATTCCTTTCGAAAAAACATATAAAGATCCCATGAAAGGCTACTCTCTCATTCCATGCGGCGGCGCGGGCAGCCCGACGGGCGCGAATTTTCTCGTGAAAACTCCAGGGCTTTCGTTCCTCGTCGATTGCGGGCTCGTCCAGGGATCGCAATTCGCGGCGGAAGAGAACGGCGCGCCTTTCCCGTACGATCCGGCGACGATTCCGTATCTTCTCATTACCCACGCCCATATGGACCATATCGGCAGGATACCAAAGCTCGTCAAAGAGGGCTTCAGGGGAACGATCTATTCCACGCCGGAAACGAAAGAGCTCGCGGCGTTGATGCTCGAGGACGGCGCTAACCTGATCGCCCGCGAGGCGAAAGAAGCCGGCAGGGAGCCGATATACGGGAAAGAAGACATATCCCGCGCGATGGCTCTGTGGAAGACGGCCGGGTATCATGCGCCGTTCGAGCTTTCGAAGGATATCTCTATATTTTTTAAAGACGCCGGCCACATACTGGGATCGGTCATCATCGAGGCCACCCTCACGGATCCGAACGGCGGCGCGCCGAAAAAGATCGCATTCACCGGCGACCTCGGCAATTCGCCGACGCCGCTTTTGCGCGATACCGAATACGTCGCCGATGCGGAATACATGGTCATGGAAAGCGTCTATGGCGACAGGAATCACGAACCGAAAGACGCGCGCGACGCCAAGCTCAAACAAGTCCTCTCCGAATCGCTCCATCACGGCGGCACCGTCGTCATCCCGGCGTTCTCGCTCGAGCGGACGCAGGTCATACTCTATGAGATAAATAATCTCATCGAAGCAAAAGCCATACCGCAGGTTCCCGTGTTCCTCGATTCGCCTTTGGCCATAAAAGTGACGAGCGTGTATCGCGAGCACATCGCTGATTTCAACGAGAAGATCAAGGCCGCCTCCGAAGGAGGGGACGACATATTCGATTTCCCGGGTCTGCAGATCGTCCGCGACCCGGCGCAGTCGGAAGCCATCCATTCCATGAAAGGGCCGAAGATCATTCTCGCTGGATCAGGCATGTCGGTCGGCGGCCGCGTCATATCGCACGAGCTTTTTTACATACAGGATCCGAACGCGACCGTGCTTTTGGTCGGCTATCAGGTGCCGGGGTCTCTGGGCAGGCGCATCGAAGAAAAGGCGCCGCGGCTCACGATCAATGGACAGCATGTCAAAGTCCGCGCCCGCATAGAGAAGATCGGCGGCTATTCGTCGCATAAAGATTCGGACCATCTCGTCGAATTCGTGTCCCATGCCGCGCCGCGGCTCAAAAGAGCGTTCATCGCCATGGGAGAAACGAGATCTGCCGCATTTTTGGCCCAGCGTCTGAAGGACGAGCTCGGCGTCGACGCGGTCGTAGTGGAGAAAGGGAGGGAGTAC
>JAIFWQ010000047.1 GCA_019661795.1 Candidatus Parcubacteria bacterium
GGCGGCGGAACGACGGACGTGGCGGTGATATCGCTCGGCGGCATCGTCGCGTCGACCTCGGTCAAATGCGCCGGCAACCGCATCGACGCGGCCGTCGCCGACTATATAAAGAAGACCTTCAACCTCGCCATCGGCGACAAGACCGCCGAAGACATCAAGATCAAGATCGGTTCGGCCGTGCCGCTCGAAGAAGAGCTCGTTCTCATGGTGAAGGGCCGCGACTTCATATCGGGCCTCCCGCGATCGACGGAGATAAAGACGAACGAGATCGTCAAAGCGATCGCCCGCGAGCTGCGCGATATGATCAAGGCGATCAAGGACGTGCTCCAAGAGACTCCGCCCGAGCTCGCTGCCGACATCATCGACCACGGCATCATCATGACGGGCGGGTCGTCCATGCTCCGCAACCTTCCCGAGCTTGTATTCCGCCGTACCGGCGTGAAGGCCATCCTTGCCGAAGATCCCCTCTACTGCGTCGCCAAAGGCACAGGCATCGCGCTCGAACATTTGGATGTATATAAGAGGACGATCATCGCGAAGAGATAAGAGAGTCTAGCAAAACCTGTCATATGCTTTAGAGGAGCCTCTCGGAGGCCGACGGGCCGAGAGGGAGCGCGCGGGTCAGGGACCCGCGACGCGTGCTCCGAGAAAGCATGTGACAGGTTTTGCTATAATTCTCATATGTTTTCAAAAGAGAATCTCCATCACGCGTATTTCATAGAGAGCGAAAAGACCGCCGCGCTCGCGGAGCTCGAAGCGTTCCTCAAAGACGCCTTCGGCATCGTCCGTCAGGGGCATCCCGACGTGCATTATGCGGAATATGAGTCGCTCGGCATCGACGAAAGCCGCGCCCTGCAGGACATGCAATCCATGAAGCCGCTCATGGGCGACCGCAAGATATTCATTTTGGCGGCGGACGCCATCACGAGCGAAGCGCAGAACTCTCTTCTCAAAGTCTTCGAAGAGCCGACGCCGGGCACGCATTTTTTCGTCATATCGTCGTCGCAGAGGATTCTCCTGCCGACCCTGCGTTCGCGCATGGTCGTCGTATCGCGCGCGTCCGCGGCGAACAAAGACGCCCGGGCCGAAGCGCGCAAATTCATCCCCATGTCTCCGAAGGCCCGCCTCACGTTCGTCGCGCCCGTCATAGAGGAGAAAGACAAGGCGAGAGCGGAGGATTTCCTCCAGGCGGTCGTCGCCGAGCTCTCGGCGGGCGGCCTCGCCAAGGCGGGCCCGGTCCGCGCGGCCGCCGTCAAAGAGATCCTCTCTCTCATCCGGTATCTCAAAGACCGTTCGCCGTCGCTGAAGCTCATCCTCGAGAGGGCGGCGCTCTTAAATTTCTAATCCGCTGTGATATAGTACGTCCATATGCAATACAACTTCACCAAGCTGAAATCAGATCTCTCCTCGACCGAGGCGTGGCTCCAGAAAGAGCTCGGCTCCATCAGAACGAATCGGGCGAATCCTTCGATCCTCGATTCGGTGCGCGTCGAAGCGTACGGCTCCGACATGCCGATCTCCGGCGTCGCGAGCATGACGAACGAAGATCCCCGCACCATCCGCATATCTCCGTGGGATCAGGCTCTCGTGAAGTCGATCGAGAAATCCATCACCGTCGCCAATCTCGGCGTCTCGGTCTCTGTCGACGATAAAGGCATCCGCGTCTCGTTCCCCGAGCTCACCGGCGAGCGCAGGAAGGAGATCGTGAAGACCGCCAAAGAAAAATTCGAGCAGGCCCGCATCCAGGTCAGAAAGCATCGCGACGAGGTCATGTCGGATATAGACAAGAAAGAAAAGGAAGGCGGCATGAGCGAAGACGAGAAGTTCCGCTTCAAAGCCGACGCGCAGAAGCAGATCGACGAGTCTTCCAAAAAGCTCGCGGACGCCATGGATAAAAAAGAGAAGGAGATCTTGAGCTAATCCCCAGAACCGAGTGTATATCGTCATATTTTTGATCATCCTCGCCGCGTTGGTGCTCGTTCACGAGTTCGGGCACTTTTATGCGGCGAAAAAAGCGGGCGTACGCGTGGACGAATTCGGCCTCGGCTTTCCGCCGCGCATCTGGGGCAAGCAGGTGGGCGAGACGCTCTATTCCATAAACGCTATCCCGTTCGGTGGCTTCGTGAAGATCTTCGGCGAAAATCCCGACGCTGCGGCCATTGCCGGCGCATACGGTCCGCGGAGCTTCGTCGGCCAGCCGAAATGGATACAGGTGATCATCCTTTCCGCGGGCGTCATCATGAACATCCTCTTCGCGTGGATCCTTTTTTCCATCGCGTACATGTCGGGCATGGCGACGAACGTCTCTGAATACAATAATAAATATATACACGACAGCCACGTCATCGTCCTCGACGTTCTGCCGAATTCCGCCGCAGAAAAAGGCGGCCTCATGGACGGCGACATCCTGATCTCGTATCGCGCCGGCGGGGCGACGACGACGGTGGCGAGCCCGGCGACGATCCAGGGCGTAACGAGGAATTCCGGCGGCAAGCCGATCACGTTCGAGGTCGATCGCGCGGGAAAGAAAAGCTTCGCGACCATCGTTCCGCAAAAGGCGGCTTCGGGCAACCATTCCATAGGCATATCGATGGATATGGTGGGCAAAGCGAATCTGCCCGTCCATCTCGCGTTCTGGGAAGGCGCCAAGCTCACCGGCAGGCTTTTCATAAATATATTCGCCGGGCTGTACGGACTCGTTCATGATGCGCTCCTCGGCCGCGCGGACATATCCCAGCTCTCCGGACCCGTCGGCATCGCGCGGCTGGTAGGGGACGCGAGCAAGCTCGGCGTCGCGTATCTGATGTCGTTCACGGCATTTATATCGCTGAACCTCGCCGTGCTGAACCTCATCCCGTTCCCGGCGCTCGACGGAGGCCGCATCCTTTTCGTCGCCATCGAAGCGATCAGGCGCAAGGCTATGAATCCGAAGATCACGAACGCGGTGAATGCCATCGGTTTCGGACTCCTCATACTTTTTATGCTCTTCATCACGTACAAGGACGTCATGAAGATCTGGGGCTAGCCAGGCGAAAAGCAGGAAATAAAAAAACCGCTCCCCAAAGGGTGCGGTTTTGTCTGTCTTAAAGGGCCTTCGCGATCAGGCTGGCTGTCTTGCCGTCTCGGCCATCATTTCGGCCTTTCCGAAGAGGGCGAATACCCATGTGACGAGATATGCGATCGAAGTGGCGAACACTACCGTGTTCGAGACCACGTCTGGACGCGTGAAATGCAGGACGTCGATCGCGATCTCGACGATGCCGAGAAAAGCGAAGAGAAGGAACCAGACCCACTCGGACTTTTTTGCGACGATGCATTTCGCGGCCCAGATGAGGCAGAGGATGGGGAAGACGACGACGGCGATGAGGCAGGCGACGGATTTAAGGAACGATGGTGATGTGCTCATAGGAATTCGCTTATCAGATTACCTTTCTAAATCGATTATGTCAAGGTACTTACAAACGGCCTGAATATAGGCTATTATTGGCCCATCACCGCACTATCTATGCGCCAAAGCGAGCTTTTCACCAAAACGAGGAAGGAAGCGCCGAAGGACGAAGTCTCGAAGAACGCCGAGCTTCTCATCCGCGCGGGCTATGTATACAAAGAGATGGCGGGCGTCTACGCGTATCTGCCTCTCGGCCATCGCGTCATGAACAACATCGTCGAGGTTATCCGTGAAGAGATGAACGCGATCGGCGGCCAGGAGGTCATGCTCACCGCCCTTCAGGACAAAAAGACGTGGGAGAAAACCGGCCGCTGGTCGGACGACGTCGTCGACAATTGGTTCAAGACGAAATTGAAGAACGGGACCGAAACGGGGCTCGGCTTCACCCATGAAGAGCCTCTGACGTCTCTCATGAAAGAATATATCCAGTCGTATCGCGACCTGCCGCGCTACGTCTATCAGTTCCAGACCAAGTTCTCCC
>JAIFWQ010000048.1 GCA_019661795.1 Candidatus Parcubacteria bacterium
GGGAAGACATGATCGCCCTCGCCCGGAAGATAGACGCGGCGTTGCGAAGGAAATAGGTGATATGATGGGAACAGTCGTCCACATGAATCCCGCTCCTCAAAAACTGCCGACCGAACGGTCGGCCCTCCGCAAGCTCGTATCTACGGTGATCTACCTCCGTTGCAAGCTCGCAAGGCTCCGAAGCCGCTTCAGACTCGCGGCATAGTCAAAGCGGGTGTCGACTGTACACCCGCTTTTGTTTTAGATTTTATCTGCTATCCTTGCTCAAGATATGAAAAAAGGAAAAATATTCGTTATCGACGGCACGGACGGCTCGGGCAAAGCGACCCAGACCAAGCGTCTCATCGAAAGGCTCAAATCCATGGGGCGCGAAGTCGAGACGATCGATTTCCCGCGCTATTCGACGAACCTCTTGGGCGGTCTCATTCGCGAATGTCTCGACGGCAAGCGAGGAGATTTCTTGGGGATAGATCCGCGGATCGTATCGGTGCTCTACGCGGGCGACCGATATGAATCCCGATCGCTCATCCAGGGCTGGCTCGATCAGGGCAAGATCGTCGTCATCGACCGGTACGTGAGCTCGAACCAGATCCATCAGGGAGGGAAATTGACCGACGAAGGCGCTCGGCGCGAATTCCTCGAATGGCTCGACAAGCTGGAATTCGGCATTTTCAAGCTCCCACGGCCCGACGCGATCGTCTATCTCCATGTCCCGGTCGAGACGAGCATGAAGCTCGCCGCCGAACGGGCCAGGCAGAAAGGCGGATCTCCTGACACCGCCGAAACGGACGTGAAGCATCAGCGCGAATCGCAGGAAAGCGCCCTTTCCATCATTAAGTCCTCGAATAGCTGGTTCAGGATCGATTGCGGCGACGGCCAAGGGGGAATGCTTTCCCCGGAAGCCATCGGCGAGGCCGTTTTTAAGGTCGTCGAGCCTCTCATCTGAAAAAAGCCGCTCTCTCGAAGCCGTCCGCCCTTGTGGACGGCTTTTTCTTTATTCTGCTATAGTTTGAATATGAGAAAAACTCTCAAGATCGTCCGCGTCCGCGAAAGCGTGCCGATGCCGAAATACGACCTCGAAGGGGACGCCGGTTTCGGGCTCTTCGTGGGCGAGCGCATCGTGCTCGCGCCCATGGAGCGCGCCGCCATAAATACAGGCTATAAAATGGAGATACCGAAAGGATGCGTCGGCATCATCTATGAGAGAAGCGGTCTGTCGTTCAAGCACGGCATCATCACCTACGGAAACGTCGTCGACTCCGGCTATCGCGGCGAGATGCGCGTGGGGGTTTTGAATCTCGGCAAAGAGCCGTACGTGTTCGAACCTGGCCACAAAGTCGCGCAGATGATCATCCACAGCTATGAGGAAGTGAAGTTCAAAGAGGTGAAAGACGGCGGCCTTTCGATATCGGCCCGCGGCGAAAGAGGATTCGGATCGACGGGAAAATAAACATATGGATATCCAGACGAAAATAAAGACCGGCATACAGAACGCGCTCTCGACCTTCGGCATGTCCGCGCCGGAGATCGTCCTCGAGCATCCGGCGGATCCGTCGTACGGGGATTTCGCGACGAGCATCGCATTGGCGCTCGCCAAAGAGGCCAAATCGAATCCGCGCGATCTCGCGGCGAAGATCGCCGACGCTCTCCGCAAAGAGCATATCGAATCCGTCGCGGAGATCACGGTCGCCGGTCCGGGCTTCATAAATTTCCGCCTCTCCGAGAGCTTTTATATCAAGCAGCTCGAGACCATACTCAAGCGCAAGGATCTCTACGGAAATTCGAACGAATGGCGGGGCAGGAAGGTTCTCGTCGAATACACCGACCCGAATCCGTTCAAGGAATTCCATATCGGCCATCTCATGTCGAATGCCATAGGCGAATCCATATCACGCCTTATCGCGTCGCAGGGCGCAAAAGTGCGCCGCATGTGCTATCAGGGCGATTTCGGCATCCACGTGGCGAAGACCCTCTGGGCCGCCCTCAAGAATCAGGAGACGATGCCTTCCAAGCGGGCGCTTCTTTCGGAGCGCATCGCTTTTCTCGGCGCGTGCTATGTAGAGGCTTCGAAGGCGTACGAAACCGATCCCGAGGCGAAAAAGGCGATCGAAGACCTGAACAAGAAGGTATTCGAAGCCAAGGACCGCAAGCTCATGAAGCTCTACAAGCTTGGCCGCAAATGGAGCCTCCAGCATTTCGAGGAGATATATGAGAAGCTCGACACCAAATTCGACTATTACATGCTCGAAAGCGAAGTGGCGCATGACGGCGTCGCCTTGGTCGAGGAGTATCTCGAAAAAGGCATCTTCGAAAAGTCCGACGGCGCGATCGTGTTCAAAGGCGAGAAATACGACCCGAAGCTCCACACCCGTGTCTTCATAAACTCGCAGGGCATACCGACGTACGAGGCGAAAGAGCTCGGCCTCAACACTAAAAAGTGGAAGAAAGTCAGGCCCGACGAATCGATCATCATCACGGCGAACGAACAGAGCGATTATTTCCGCGTCGTCCTGAAGGCGCTCGAGCTCGTCGAGCCGGAAGCGGCCCGGGTCACGAAACATGTCTCCCACGGCATGCTCCGATTCGCCGAAGGCAAGATGTCGTCGCGGAAAGGCAATGTCATCACCGGAGAATCGCTCATCCATGACGTCGAAAAGCTGGCGCTCGGCAAGCTCGCGTCGCGAGAGATGGACGAATCGCAGAAAAAAGACGCGGCTCTGATGATCGCCGTCGCCGCCATTAAATATTCGATCTTGAAGCAGGTGACGTCGAGCGACATCGTCTACGATTTCGACAGATCGATCTCATTCGAAGGCGATTCGGGCCCGTATCTCCTCTACACCGCTGTCCGCGCCGAATCGGTTCTCGAAAAAGCCAAAAAAGAAGGGGTGAAAGCCAAGATGGACAAGAAACCGGAAATAGTAGGCCGGCTCGAACGGATGCTCGCGCGCTTTCCAGAAGTCGTTTCGCGCGCGGCGAACGAAAAGGCGCCTCATCATGCGGCGACGTATCTCGTCGAACTCTCCTCGCTCTTCAATTCCTGGTATGCGAATGTTCCGATCGTGAACAAAGAAGACGCCGATTCGCCTTACAAAGTCGCTCTGACGCAGGCCGTGCGCACGGTGCTCGTGAACGGGCTCAAGCTCTTGGGGATGAAAGTCCCGGAAAGGATGTAGCGGATATAGTACAATTAGGGAGGTCTTAGATCATCGTCAATGAACCAAAAATCAACCCGTATATTATGTCCAACGCTGCCTCGGCGATCGCCCAACCGAAAAGTGATTCTGTCTTTAAATTCGTCGGATTCGAAGGATCGCCCGAAGCGATCGTGAACTATCAGGAACGTCCGATCGATATCGCCAAGCGTCTCTCCATCGTCGTCGAACACGAAGCGTTCCGTCGCGAGCCGATCGCGAGACGCCGTTCGACATCTCGCGGAGTGCGCTTCGAAGGGGTCGCTCTCGACGAAGCGTGTCGCGATCTGCGCATCTCTGTCAACTATCCGTTCCTCTCTCGTGTTCTGTTTCCTGATGCTGAAAGGCGCGAAGCGGCATGCGTTCGGGAGCTTATTACGTCCCAGGCATGCTCTTCCTGCGCCCTCGACCCAAAATCGGAGGACGAGGAGAGAAGGATCATCGCGCCGGGTTCGGCATATGAAGTCAACGAAGACGGCATTCGGTATCCGTATCTCTATGTCAGGGAAGGGTCCGTCGTTCTCGGCTTTATCAAGCCGACAGCGTTCGCTCTCAAGCCTTCGGATATCATCCTCGTCGTCTGTCCGCGGTAGCCGGACGCCTTCAGCCCTCGCACAACAGTCGTGCGAGGGCTTTTTCTTTCAAAAAAGGCGAAAAATTGATACTGTAAGGGCCTATATGGCAGATCTTAAGAATCAAAAGCCCGCTTCCGCGCCGGCTCC
>JAIFWQ010000049.1 GCA_019661795.1 Candidatus Parcubacteria bacterium
TCGGAAGCAAGAAAGACCTGCCGGCCGTCGGCGTATCGATCGCCCTCCCGAAAAAGCCTGTCAAAGGCGGCATGGTCAAGCAGTCGGTCATCGCCAAGATCCTCGATCCGCAGGTCTGTTTCATGCAGCTCGGCTTCGAAGCCAAACTGAAGAGCCTCCGGCTCATCGAAGCCCTGCGCGAGGCGCGCATACCGGTCCTCCAGTCGCCCGCCAAAGACAAGATGGCCGGCCAGGTCGGCATGGCTGAAAAGACGCAGGCTCCGGTCGTCGTCATCATGGGCAAGAAAGAGGCGATGGAAGATTCCGTCATCATCCGCGATTCCGCGACCCGATCCCAGGACACCGTCCTCGTCAAAGACGCAGCGGCGAGGCTCAAAAAATACCGAGTCTAGGCCTGTTCTTGAGCTTTTTCAAGGCCTGTGATAGCATGTCAATCCACATGGCAATCATGACCACGAACGTAGAAGTGACGAGGAACGGAACGGAGAACCCGTTGGGCCTTTTGAGGCGCTTCACCAAGCGCGTCCAGGGATCGGGCATACTCCCCCGCGTCCGCGGCATCCGCTATCACGAGCGCACGCTTTCCCATTACAAGCGCAAAATGAAGACCCTCGAATCGATCAAGCGCCGCGAGAAGGTCGCCGAAGACATCAAGCTCGGCAAGATCAACCCTGACGCTCCGCGCACGAGGGGCCGCAGATAACGAATGGCGCCGAAGAAGGTATCTCTCATGAACAAGACGAAAGGCAAGCTCCCCCGCTTGCCTTTTTCTCGCATGAAGGACGCTGTGCTCGGCCCCGGATACGACCTCTCCCTCGCCTTCGTCGGCGACGCCGAAGCCCGACGGCTCAATATGCGATATCGGGGCAAAGACTACGTGCCGAACGTGCTTTCATTCGAGCTCGGCCCGGATGCGGGCGAGATATTCATCGATCCCCTCGAAGCCCTCCGCCAGGCGCCGGATTTCGGCAGGACGCCTTCGAATATGATCGGCTTTCTCTATATCCACGCGCTCTGTCATTTGAAAGGAATGAAGCATGGTAGTACAATGGAAAGAACTGAAGCGGTCTTCCGAAAGGAATTCAAGCTCTAGCGAAAGCTTTTTTCATGCGCAAACACATCGCAGCCGGTATAGACATCGGAACGTACCAGGTCAAAGTCGCCATCTCGGAATCTGATCCGGAGAGCGACAGGGTCTTGCCGCGGATCGTCGGCACCGGCTTCGCCGAATCCAAAGGCCTGCGCCACGGCTATATCGTCAATTCCCGCGACGTGACGAAAAGCGTCATGCAGGCGGTCGCCCAGGCTGAAAAAGCCTCCGGCATCAAGGTAAAGAAGGCGTTCATATCGATCGGCGGCATCAGCCTCCAGAGCGTCGCCGCGGTCGGATCGGTCGTCATATCGCGCGGCGACGCCGAAGTATCGCAGATAGACATCGACAAAGCCGTGAGCGCGGCGGAACGCAATATCCCTGCGTCGCAGACGATCAACCGCCGCATCATCCACACCGTCCCCCTCTCGTACAAGATCGACGGCAAGCCGGTGCTCGGCAGGCCTCTCGGCATGAAGGGCAACAAGCTCGAGGCGAAAGTGCTTTTCATAACGTGCCTCTCCCAGCATCTCGACGATCTCGTCGACGCCATCACGGATGCGGGCATCGAAGTCCTCGACATCGTCGCATCGCCTATCGCCGCGTCTCTCGTCGCTCTCACCAAAAATCAGAAAGTCGCCGGCTGCCTTTTGGCCAACATAGGCGCGGAGACGGTATCGATCGTCGTCTATGAAAATAATCTGCCCGTCTCGCTCGAAGTCTTCCCTATCGGATCGACTGACATCACGAACGACATCGCCCTCGGGCTCAAACTGCCGATCGAAGACGCGGAGAGCCTCAAGCGCGGATCGCTTTCGAACGCGCAGGTCTCCAAAAAGAAGCTCGATGAGATCGTCTCGGCGCGCCTCTCCGACATATTCGACCTCATCGAAGCGCATCTGAAGAAGATCGACCGGAACGGGCTCCTTCCGGCCGGCATCATCATCACCGGCGGCGGATCCGGCATCGCCACCATCGAAGACCTCGCCAAGGCGTCGCTCAAACTGCCTTCCCGCATCGCGAACCTCGGCATGAACGGCAAAGACAGCATCAGGGACGCGTCATGGTCCGTCGCCTACGGCCTCACCATACTCGGCATCGGCACCGAAGACGGAACGGAACAAGGACTTTCCAAAAGCGGCGCGACGGCCCTCAAAAAGCTCGGAGGCTGGTTCAAGCAGTTCCTCCCGTAGGCTTCCATAGCCTTTCCGGTTGTGTTTTAAGAGCCTTTTGCTATGATGTACCCACCTTACCAAAACCAGGGCGGCTGCCTTGTTTTCGGCTAGATACAGCCTTATTTACCAATACCACAACACCATGCCAAGCATCGTTCCAGAAGTAGAGACCTTCGCCCGCATCAAGGTCCTCGGCGTAGGCGGTTCCGGCAAGAACGCCATCAACCACATGATCAACTCCAAGGTAAAGGGAGTCGACTTCATCGCCGTGAACACCGACGCGCAGGACCTCCATCATTCCCTCGCCAAAAAGAAGATCCACATCGGCAAGAATCTCACCAAAGGACTCGGAACGGGAATGAATCCTGAACTGGGACGCCGCGCCGTCGAAGAGACCAAAGAAGAGCTCCAGGAAGCGCTGAAGGGCGCCGACATGGTGTTCGTCGCCTGCGGACTCGGCGGAGGTACGGGATCGGGCGCCGCTCCGGTCGTCGCCAAGACGGCCAAAGAGCAGGGCGCTCTCACCGTCGCCGTCGTCACCAAGCCTTTCTTCTTCGAAGGCGCCCAGCGCATGAAGGTCGCCGAACACGCTCTCGACAATCTCCGCAAGGAAGTCGACGCCATCATCGTCATCCCGAACGACCGCCTTCTTTCGACGATCGATAAAAATACGACGGCCAAAGCGGCGTTCGCGACCTGCGACGAAGTCCTCAAGCAGGCTGTCGAGGGCATTTCCGACCTCATCACCACGCCGGGCATCATCAACATAGACTTCGCCGACGTTCGTTCCGTCATGGAGAACACCGGATCGGCTCTCATGGGCATCGGCGTTTCGACCGGCGACAAGCGCGCTGAAGACGCTGCGAAGATGGCGATCAGCTCGCCTCTCCTCGATATCTCGACGGCAGGCGCCAAAGGCGTGCTGTTCTCGATCGCGGGCGGCGACGACCTCACCATGTTCGAGATCCAGGATGCCGCCAAAGTCATCACCGAATCGATCGATCCGAGCGCCAAGATCATATTCGGCACGGTTCGCGATGACAAGCTGAAGAAGGGCGAGATCAAAGTCACGGTCATCGCCACCGGCTTCGGCGAGATCCCCGTCCATCCCGGCGTAAAGGCGAAATCTCTCTTCTCCGGCCCCGAGGTCAAGGAAAAGGAAGAGTCTTCAAAGGGCAAGATTCACAATTCCCTCTCGTCCAAAGAAGACAAGCCAGAACCGAAGGCTGCCGAAGACAAGAAAGCGTCTATCCCGACGATCGACCGAGATGACGATGACTGGGGCGCGGTACCGGCGTTCCTGAGGCGAAAAAAGTAAGTGTCCATCAAACCTACATGCGATAAATGCCGCCAAGAGCTGAAAAAGTTCGGCGGCATTTTGCTGTCTCCGCCGAAGAAAGATATGGTCCGCAAGTTCCACCTCTGCCAAAAGTGCTATCGGGAAATAGCGCGGAAACTCGCTCATAAGTAAAAATCAGAGTAATGCCTTGGAGGAGACTCTCGGAGCGCGACGGCGCGAGAGGGAGCGCCCGGCCTCCAAGGCCGGGACGCGTTCTCTGAGAAGGCTGTGTGCGGGAGTTGCCTTTTTACGG
>JAIFWQ010000050.1 GCA_019661795.1 Candidatus Parcubacteria bacterium
GGATGATCGATCCCGGAGCCGTTTCCGCCGGGCTCCAATACGAAAGAAGGTCAGCCCCGACGCCGCGGGCGATAGGAATGGCTTTGATGAGATGCACTCATAGAGTATAGCCTCCTTATTCTTCCTCTTCCACCAGAAGGGCCTTTTGGCCGAGCTTCGTCTCTGCGGCCTCGTTCAGGGCCATATCGGCGTCGCGTTCTTCCTCGAGCGTGGCCTCGAGAAGCTCCGCCACATCGTCTTCGCCGAGGAGCTCGGCCCAGGCGATCAGGGAAAGATATCCCGCCATCTCATAATGCTCGATGTAGCGCGCCGATGCGGCGAGGACCGCATCGAGAGCCTCCGGCGCGGGCTCCTGGCCGATGACCCATTCGGTGTCTTCGATCATGCCGCGGATGGCCTCGACCTTCACTTTCTGGGGCTTCTCGCCGAGCTCGGTGAATATCTCGTCGAGCCTCTCGACGTGCTTTTTCGTCTCGACGACGTGCTTTTCGAACGATTTCTTGAGCTCCATATCGTTCGCTTCTTTGGCGACCTTGGGCAGGGCCTTCACGATCTGGGTCTCGACGTCGTAAAGGGCCGAAAGCTTCATCAGGAAGAGGTCTCGAAGATTGTTCAATTTCATATGTTTTTGAGAAAGTTAGGGGACATGGGTCCTTGTGATGAGATACGTACGCTTCAGACCCGTTTGTTTCAGGATATACTTAAGGCATGAAAGAAGTCCGGGCGCAAAAGTATGTCAAAGACGTTCTCATCGTCGTCTTGAGCGTCGGTCTGGCGGTCCTTCTCGCCCAAAGCCGCGTCCTCGAGACGTTCATCCTGCGCGCCGACGGCCTCTACATGCTCGACGCGTTCGTCGCGGGCATATTCTTCACATCGGTATTCACTACGGCGCCGGCCATGGTCGTCCTCGGGGTGCTCGGGTCGGCATATCCGATACCGTACGTCGCCCTCGCGGGCGCTCTCGGCGCTGTCATAGGCGACGGCCTCATATTCGTCTTCCTCCGGCGCCACGTCACGAATAATATTTCGGATATCATCGTCCATATGAAGTCCGGTCGCATGAGGCATGTCATGAAATACCGATTCGCCCGATGGTCGCTCGTGCTTCTCGGCGGCTTGATCATCGCTTCGCCTTTTCCGGACGAATTAGGCCTCACTATCATGGGCATATCGAAAATACCCCTGCGCGCATTCGCGGTCGTGTCATTTATATTCAATGCGGCCGGCATAGTTGCCGTGTCCCTGGTGGCTAGAGGTCTCTAAAGACTTCTATTTTGGCGCCGAGAGAGTTTAATCGCGCGGCGAGGTCTTCGTATCCGCGGTTGATGTTATAGACGTTGCGCAGGATGGACGTGCCTTCGGCGGCGAGCATGCCGATCATGATGATGACGGAAGGGCGCAGGGCAGGCGGGCAGACGATCTCGGTCGCTTTCAATTTGGTCGGACCTTTGACATAGAAGCGGTGAGGATCGGCGAGTATGGTCTCCGCGCGCAGCTTGTCGAGCTCTTTGTAATAGATAGCGCGCTCCTCATAGACCCAGTCGTGGATGAACGTCTCGCCTTCGGCCTGGGTGCCGATAATGGCGAAGAAGGGAAGGTTGTCCATGTTGATGCCCGGATACGGCTGGGCATGGATCTTCTCGTCGAGCGCTTTCAATTTCGAAGGGAAGGTTATGATGTCGACGAGGTTCGTGCGGCCGTTCCCGGCTTTGTATCTCTTCAGGATCTTGTATTTGAAGCCCATCTTCTCGAGCTTCAGGAGCTCGAGCTCCAAAAAGTCGATAGGGCAGCGTTCGATCGTTATCGAAGATTTCGTGACGATGGCGACGGCGATAAGAGACATCGCTTCGATCGGATCTTCGGAAAGGAAATATTCGACGTCTCGCGCGATGCCGCCCGATGCGTCCGGCGCGATGCCGTGCACGGTCATCGTCGACGTGCCGATGCCGTCGATCTTCACGCCGAGGAGCTCGAGATAGAAGCAGACGTCCTGCACCTGATAGTTCGCCGATGCGAATTTTATAGTCGTCGTGCCCGGAATGAGCGCCGCGGCCATGAGCACGGTCTCGGTCACCATGTCTCCGGCCTCGTACATGACTATCTCCTGATTCTTCTTCAGGCCGTCATGGGAGATCTTGTAATATTTGGAATCGGTCTCGATCCGTATGCCGAGCTTTTCCAGAGCGTAGTGATACGGCTTCACGGTGCGCGAGCCGAGCCTGCATCCGCCTGCCTGGGGCAGGTCGAAGCGCTTCATCCTGTGGACGAGCGAGCCGATCATCATGATGATCGTGCGGGTTTTTGCCGCTGAATCGTAGGCGACCGACTTCATGTCGAATCGGTCAGGCGGGGTTATGTGGAGATCGGCGCCTTTCCATTCGGCTTTCACGCCGATCGAATGGAAGACCTCGATGATCCTGTTCACCTCTTCGATCTTCGGAGCGTTCTTTATGACGGTCGTGCCGCGATTCAAAAGGGAAGCGCACATCACGCCGACGGCGCCGTTCTTGGACGTGCGGACCTGAATGGTTCCCGAAAGCTTCCGGCCGCCTTCGATGCGGAAATTCACCGTGCCGCCTTTGGATATCTGGACGATCTCGTGGTTGAGGGCCTTAGACAGCTTGGCCAGGGTCTCGGTAGAGAGGTTCTGCTCGCCTTTCTCGATGCGGGCTATCACAGATTGGGTGGTGCCGGTCTTGGCGCCCAGCTCGGCCTGGGTCATATTCCTGTCTTCGCGCAGGCGGGCTATCATGCCGCCGATCGCCCCCAGCGCCTTCGGTTTCGCTTCTTTTGTGGCCATATGATGTATATGATTAGTGAAAAGCAGTATAGCATATATGCTATATGTATTTCAAGGTGTGGATAATCGCCCGCGATCTTTGTCAACTATGGCCAAAATGCGCGAAAAGCGTATAGTGTAGCCACCTATGGCGCTATTCGCGAAAAAGCTCGGAATCGATCTCGGCACGGCGAACACGCTGGTCTTCGTGCCCGGAAAAGGCATCGTGCTCAACGAGCCTTCGGTCGTCGCCGTCTCCGAACAGGACAACAAGATACTCGCCGTCGGCGTCGAGGCGAAAAATATGATCGGCCGCACGCCGGAATCGATCATCGCATACCGGCCGATGAAGGACGGCGTCATCGCCGACTATCGCGTCACCGAAGCGATGCTCCGCTATTTCATAGACAAGGCTCTCGGCAAATGGAATATCTGGAAGCCTGAAGTCCTGGTATCCGTGCCTGCCGGCATCACGTCGACCGAGCGCCGCGCCGTCGTCGAAGCCGCGATCAAAGCGGGGGCTAAAAGCGCCTATGTCGTCAAAGAGCCGATCCTCGCCGCCATCGGCGCAGGCATTCCCATCCATGAGGCGCGCGGCCATATGGTCGTGGACATCGGCGGCGGGACGACGGACGTAGCGGTGATATCGCTCGGCGGCATCGTCGCGTCCACCTCGGTCAAATGCGCCGGCAACCGCATCGACGCGGCCGTCGCCGACTATATAAAGAAGACCTTCAACCTCGCCATCGGCGACAAGACCGCCGAAGACATCAAGATCAAGATCGGCTCGGCCGTGCCGCTCGAAGAAGAGCTCGTCCTCATGGTGAAGGGCCGCGACTTCATATCGGGCCTCCCGCGATCGACGGAGATAAAGACCAACGAGATCGTCAAAGCGATCGCCCGCGAGCTGCGCGATATGATCAAGGCGATCAAAGACGTGCTCCAGGAGACTCCGCCCGAGCTCGCTGCCGACATCATCGACCACGGCATCATCATGACGGGCGGGTCGTCCATGCTCCGCAACCTTCCCGA
>JAIFWQ010000051.1 GCA_019661795.1 Candidatus Parcubacteria bacterium
GGCGGAACGGCGCTCCTCTTCGTTCTCGCCGAATCCGGCATCCTTCTCAACATATCGCGCACGGCGAGGATAGGGAGGTATATGTAGAGGCGACTAGGCGCGCGTAGGCGCGTCAGGCGATCGCCGTCTGATGATATGCTAAAATAACCTTCATGAAAATCCTGCTCACGGGCGGCGGCACCGGCGGCCATTTCTATCCCATCATCGCGATAGCCGAATCGATACGCCAGATCGCCAAAGACGAGAGGCTCATCGACGCGACCCTGTATTACATGGGCCCGGCGCAATACGACGAAAAGGCGCTTTTCGAGAACGGCATCATATTTGAAAAGTCCTATGCGGGCAAAATGAGGCGGTATTTCTCCCTTCTTAACGTCGTCGACGTGTTCAAGACGGCCCTCGGCGTCATAAAGGCGGTCATGAGCGTCTGGCGCATATATCCCGACGTCGTTTTCGGCAAAGGCGGATACGTGTCCTTCCCGGTCCTTTTCGCCGCGCGCTTGCTCGGCATACCGGTCGTCATCCATGAATCGGATTCGCACCCGGGCCGGGTCAACCTGTGGGCGGGAAAATTCGCCAAAAGGATCGCCCTGTCGTACAGGGAAGCCGCATCGTATTTTCCGAAAGACAAAGTCGCTTTGACCGGTAATCCTGTGCGCAAAGAGATCGTCGAGCCGATCCATGACGGTGCCCGCGAATATCTCAAGCTCGACGACACCATTCCGACCATTCTCATACTGGGCGGATCGCAGGGATCGCAGAAGATAAACGAAGCGGTGATCGGCATCCTGCCCGATCTCGTCAAAAGATATTACGTCATCCACCAGACCGGCAAAGATAATCTCGACGAGATATCCCATACGGCGCAGGTCATACTGAACGAAAGCATCCATCGCGACAGGTACAAGCCGTTCGCGTATCTCAACACGCTCGCCCTGCGCATGGCGGCGGGCGCGGCGGCGCTCATCGTGTCGCGCGCGGGCTCGACCATATTCGAGATCGCCCTCTGGAAGATCCCTTCCATCATCATCCCGATCCCGGAAGAGATCAGCCATGACCAGACGTCGAACGCTTTCGCATACGCGGCCTCCGGCGCATGCTCCGTCATCGAAGAGGTGAATCTCACGCCGCATGTATTGGCGTCCGAGATCGACCGCATCGTCGAGAAAAAGGAAGTCGCCGAAGCCATGAAGAAGGGCGCTGAATCGTTCGCCAGGAAAGACGCCTCCGACAAGATCGCCCGAGAGATCATGAAGATCGCCTTGAGCCACTCGAGCTAGAATAGTATACTTGCCGCATGATAAGCGGCATAAGAGCCTTATTCTCCCGGAAACCGAAGGTCGTGACCCGTTTCGCGCCTTCGCCGACGGGCTATCTGCATGCAGGCAATTACCGCACGGCGGTCTTCTCATATGTATACGCCCGCCAGAATTCAGGGAAATTCATCTTGCGCATCGAAGATACCGACACCATCCGCTCGAAAAAAGAATACGAAGACAATATCCTCGAAAGCCTCGCATGGCTCGGACTGCCGTATGACGAGATCTATCGCCAGTCGCAAAGAGGGGAGACCTACAAGACATACCTCGAAAAGCTCCTCGCAGACGGCAAAGCATTCGTTTCGAAAGAAGAGACCGGCCGCGCCGAAGTCATCCGCTTCCGCAATCCCAATAAAAAGGTGAAGTTCCGCGACCTTATCAGGGGCGATATCGAATTCGACACGACCGAGCTCGGCGATTTCGTCATAGCCAAAAGCGTCACCGAACCGATCTTCCATTTCGCCGTGGTGCTCGACGACTATCTCATGGGCGTCACCCACGTCGTCCGCGGCGAAGACCATATATCGAACACGCCTCGGCAGATGCTCATCCAGGAAGCCCTCGGCGCGCCTGCGCCCATATACGCGCATCTGCCGCTGGTGCTCGCCCATGACCGGTCCAAGCTTTCCAAACGCCACGGCGCCCAATCCATGACCCATTATCGCGACGCCGGATACCTGCCGGAGGCGCTCCTCAATTACATGGCGCTCCTCGGCTGGAATCCCGGCACGGAACAGGAGATCTTCGACCTCGGCGGCCTCGTCAAGGCGTTCGACATATCGAAAGTCCAGAAAGGCGGCGCGATCTTCAACGAAGAAAAGCTGCGCTGGATAAATAAAGAGCACCTCAAGCGCGTCTCGAAAACCGACTTCGTCCGCGAAGCTAAAGCCCGCATCGGATCGTCAGACAGGGCCCGCGACCTGGGCTGGAACGTCACGGACGACGCCGTTCTCCGCATCATGCCTATTCTCGTCGAGCGCATCGATACGTACGGCGACATAGACAAACTCATATTCGCCCAAGACCTCGACTATTTCTTCTCCGAACCTGTCTATGACGCCGTTTCGCTCAAATGGAAAGGCGAGCCGGACCTTTCTTCCGCGAAAAAGCATCTCGAGCACGTCCGGGCCGCCCTTTCCGCGCTTCCCGACAAGAAATGGAACGAAGAAGCGATCAAGGCCGCCATCTGGCCGTATGCGGAGAAAGAGGGAAGAGGACCCGTGCTCTGGCCTTTTCGATTCGCGCTTTCAGGCAAAGAAAAATCCCCCAATCCTTTCAGCCTTTCCGCCATATTCGGCAAAGAGACTGCCCTGAAACGCATCGACGAGGCGCTTAAAAAATGCGCCCATGCGAATACGAATCAAAACGTCTAGGCTGGTTCTTTTGGCGAGCGGCCTTCTTTTAGCCGCCGGCCTGCTTTTGTCATTTGAAACACCTGCGACTGCGGACGAAGCCGACGATATCCGCGCCAAGATCACGGAGAACAATCAAAAGATCTCCGACCTGCAGAAGCAGATCGATCAGTACTCGACCCTTTTGAGCTCGACGTCGAAGGAAGCCCAGACGCTCGCGAGCGCTCTCAAATCGCTCGAACTCACCCGGCAAAAACTGGAGGCGTCGCTCGACCTCACGACCAAACAGATATCGAAGACGAGCCTTGCCCTGACCCAGCTTAAAAAAGACATAGCGACGACCCAGAGCAAGATCGACCGGACCGCCGCGGCCATCGCCGAGAGCATAAGGCAGACCCAGGTGGCCGAATCGCAGTCCGCGATCGAACAGCTTTTGAATAATCGGAGCATATCGGATACGTGGGACTATATAAACGCCGTGCATACGCTCCAGGCCGAAGTGAAAGGCCGATACGACGACCTGCGCGACCTTCAGGCGCTTCTCGTCGCCAAAAAAGACGAGGCGACAGGGGAGAAGACCAAGCTCGAGTCTTATAAAAAGAAGCTCGCCGACCAGAAGCAGGTCGTTCTCGTGAGCAAGCAGGAAAAAGACAAGCTTCTCGCCGACACCAAAAACACCGAAGCCGCGTACAAAAAGATCCTCGCGGAGAAGATAAAGCAGAAAGAGACGTACGAAAAAGAGCTCTTCGACTATGAATCCCAGCTGAAGATCACCATCAATCCCGGATCGATACCGAACTCGCGGCCGGGCGTGCTGTCGTGGCCTATGGACAGCGTCTCCGTAACCCAGTATTTCGGTAAAACCGTCGCGGCCAAAAGGCTCTATGTGTCTGGCACCCACGGCGGCATCGACCTGCGCGCGTCGATCGGCACGCCCATCAAGGCGGCCCTTTCAGGCATCGTGACCGATACGGAAGCCGTGAGGTCGAAAAGCGGCTGCCAGTACGGCAAATGGGTCCTTATAAAGCACCCGAACGGCCTTTCGACCATATACGGGCACCTGTCGGTCGTATCGGTGAAGCCCGGCGACGCGA
>JAIFWQ010000052.1 GCA_019661795.1 Candidatus Parcubacteria bacterium
GGGGAGGACAGGCCGGCGAAAGTCGTCGTTGCGGAGAAGAAAGAAACTAAATAAGTCCGAACGTAGTATTATTATTGTATGCTGATCAAAAAGCCACAAGTCCATATCGTCTCCCGAGAGGTAACCCTTGCGACGGGCGAGCTTGTCCGCGCTTTTTTCGCCGTCATCGTTTCCGAAGGCTCGCAGGAGGTCAGGTTCCTCGGCATGAAGCCGATCGAGGATGCAGCCACCGCCGCATCGGAACAGACTCCTATACTCGCCCTCGAATCGCCGAAAGTCTCCATTTTCGGCGAGCTTTTCATACGATCTTTCTTCGAAGGTCTTTCGCCGTATTTCTCTCTCGACTTTCTCGTCAATCAACTCGCCCGCGCCCCGAGCGTCCGCTAAACTGCTTTTTACCAGTTTAGTCGTTAACGCTTAAAATACATGTCAAAGATAATCGGTATCGACCTCGGTACCACCAATTCGGCCGTCGCCGTCATGGAAGTCGGCGAGCCGAAGATACTAGAGAATGCGGAAGGAATGCGCACCACGCCTTCCATCGTCGCGGAGACCAAGACCAAAGAGCGCGTCGTCGGCGTCATCGCCAAACGCCAGTCGGTCACCAATCCCAAGAACACCATATTCCAGATCAAACGCTTCATCGGACACAATTTCGATGAGCCGTCCGTTCAGAAAGACGCCAAAGCCGTCCCTTTCGAGACGCGCAAATCCGAGAACGGGGGAGTAGAGGTCAAGATGGGCGAAAAATGGTATCGCCCGGAAGAGATATCGGCCATGATACTTTCAAAGCTCAAGGCCGACGCGGAAGCGCGCCTCGGCGAACCGGTGACGGAGGCAGTCATCACCGTTCCGGCGTATTTCAACGATAGCCAGCGCCAGGCCACCAAAGACGCGGGCAAGATCGCCGGCCTCGACGTCCTGCGCATCATCAACGAACCGACGGCGGCGGCCCTCGCGTACGGCTTCAATAAGAAAAAGGACGAAAAGATCGCCGTATTCGACTTCGGAGGCGGAACGTTCGACATATCGGTCCTCGAAGTGGGCGAAGGCGTCGTCGAAGTGAGATCGACCGACGGAGACGCCCATCTCGGCGGCAAAGACATAGACCAGAAGATCATCAGCTGGCTCGCCGACGAGTTCCAAAAGGAGAACGGCATCGACCTGCGCAAAGACGCTCTCGCCAAACAGCGCCTCGACGATGCGGCTGAAAAGGCCAAGATCGAGCTTTCGACCGCCATCGACACGGAGATCAACATCCCGTTCATATCGGTCGGATCCGAAGGCCCTCTCCACCTCGTCAAAAAGATGACCCGCGCCAAGCTCGAAGAGCTCTGCCGCGAATTTATCGACCGCGCCATGGAGATAACCAAGCGCGCGATGGAAGCGTCGCCGTTCAAGGTCGGCGACCTCAACGAGATCATCCTCGTGGGCGGCCAGACCCGTATGCCTGCCATGCAGAAGGCGGTCGAGGACTTCTTCAAAAGGAAGCCCCACATGGGCGTGAACCCTGACGAAGTCGTCGCCGTCGGCGCGGCTATCCAGGGAGGCGTGCTCAAAGGCGACGTCAAAGACGTGCTCCTTCTCGACGTGATCCCGCTTTCGTTCGGCATCGAAACCATGGGCGGCGTGGGAACGAAGCTCATCGAGAAGAACACCACCATTCCGGCTTCGAAATCCCAGGTATTCTCCACGGCCGCCGATAACCAGACGTCGGTAGAGATCCATGTCGTTCAGGGCGATCGAGCGATGGCCCGGGATAACAAATCGATCGGCAGATTCATTCTCGACGGCATTCCGCCGGCGCCGCGCGGCGTACCGCAGGTCGAAGTGACGTTCGACATCGACGCGAACGGCATCCTTCACGTCAAAGCCAAAGAAAAATCGACCGGCAAAGAGCAGTCGATCAAGATCCAAGGCTCGTCCGGCCTTTCCAAAGAGGATATCGAGAAGATGAAGAAAGACGCCGAGATGAATGCGGCCGAAGATGAAAAGAAGAAAGCCGAAGTCGAGACGCGCAACATCGCCGAGCAGATGATCTATACGGCGGAGAAATCTCTGAAGGATGGCGGCGACAAAGTCCCTGCAGAAGTGAAATCTGACGTCGAAACAAAAGTCGCCGATCTGAAAAAGGCGAAGGATGGAAGCGATGTCGAAGCCATCAAGAAGGCCTCCGAGGCTCTTTCGGCTTCGATGCAGAAGATCGGAGAAGCGATGATGAAGAATCAGCAGGCCGAAGCGGGAAAGCAGGATGGCAAGAAAGAAGAAGGCGGCGATAACGTCAAAGACGCCGAGTACACCGAAAAGAAGTAAATAAAAACAGTCACCTATCCCTTATGACCACGAGGTCGTAGGGGACATGGTGACTGCTTGAGCGGGAAGGGGTATATTTACCCGCCACCCGTAGTCTTATCACTGAGAATGTTCATACGTATTTAGGATATCATTAGCGCGATACATGTCAAAAGACTATTACAAAATCCTCGGAGTCGAGAAGACCGCCTCTCAAGACGAGATAAAGAAGGCGTTCCGAAAGCTCGCGCACGAACATCATCCCGACAAATCGAGCGGCAATGCCGACAAATTCAAAGAGGCGAACGAAGCATATTCCGTGCTCGGCGATGAAAAGAAGCGCAAGCAATACGATACGTTCGGCGCGGCCGGCATGGGGAACGGCGGATTCAATCCGAACGATTTCGGATTCGATTTCTCCGGATACAATCAGGGCGGCTTTCAGAACGGCGTCGAATTCGACCTCGGCGACATATTCGGGGATTTCTTCGGCGGCGGGAATTCGCGCAATAAAACGAAGCGCGGCTCGGACATCCAGGCTGACTTCGACATAACGTTCGAGGAATCGATATTCGGCGCGGAGAAGACCATCGTGCTCAACAAAACGTCCGTGTGCGCGGAATGTTCCGGCAGCGGCGCCAAAAAAGGATCAAAGATGAAGACCTGCCATACTTGTAACGGCAAAGGCCGCGTCACGGAAGTCAGGCGCTCGATCATCGGCGCGTTCCAGACGACGCATACCTGCGAGACGTGCCACGGAACGGGCAAAGAGCCCGAAGAGAAATGTCCCGTATGTCGCGGCGCCGGTGTGACGAAAAGGAATCAGGAGATCAAGGTGAAGATCCCGCCCGGCGTCGAAGAAGGCGAGATGATCAGGCTTTCCGGCGCAGGCGAAGCGGTGTCCGGCGGCCAGTCTGGCGACCTCTACATGCGCATCCATGTCAAAAAGCACCCGCTTTTCAGGAAAGAAGGCTCGAACCTCGTGACCGATCTGACGGTCAAGCTCTCTGACGCTTTGCTCGGCGCGAGCCAGACGCTCGCAACGCTCGACGGCGATATCGTATTGAAGATCCCCGAAGGCGTCGCGCACGGCGAGATCCTGCGCGTCAAAGGCAAGGGCGTGCCGACGACTCCGCGCGGCAAGGACGGCCACCGCGGCGACATACTGGTGATCGTCCATATCGCCATGCCGAAGAGGCTTTCGAAAGACGCGAAGAAGGCGGTGGAGGAGCTGAAAAGAGAAGGAGTGTAAAAAGAGCCCTGTTTTGCTAGGATGTATGCATGGCCAAAATAGAGCCTAAAATTCTCAAGGGTTTCAGGGACTTCCTGCCTGAAAAGCAGATCCCGCGGCAGAAAATGATCGAAACCATCAGGGCGTCGTACGAGACGTTCGGCTTCGAGCCGCTCGAAACCCCGGCTCTTGAATACGCGGAAGTGCTTACCGGCAAGTACGG
>JAIFWQ010000053.1 GCA_019661795.1 Candidatus Parcubacteria bacterium
TTGGCGAGGGCGGGGAAGACGCCGCCGTACGACGCATGGACGTCGACCTGCGAATGGACGGTATCGCCGAGTATGCGCATGCGACCAGCCTTTCCGTCGATCTCTACGAGGCATATCGCCGTCTCGTCGCACGATGTCTCGATACCCAGCACCTTCAGGGTTTTCATGGTGCGCGCTATAGGACTTGAACCTATGACCCTCTCAACGTCAATGAGATGCTCTACCAACTGAGCTAAGCGCGCGTATGGCCGGAATCCGGCCGCAGGCTCTACTTTACATGAAAACAGGCTCTTTTCAAGCCTATTTCTTGGCGTTCTTCAGGATCGGCGGCGGAGGCGGCGCGTCCCGGGGCTTGTCTATGATATCCGCGAGCTTCTTTATGACGAAATAGACGACCAGGGCGAGGATGATGAAGTTGATGAAGAGCGATATGGTCCTGCCGTACCTGATGACCGATCCGTGCACCGTGATCGACAGATTGCCGAGGTCGGTGAAGCGGGACAGAGCCAGACCGATCGTCGGGTTGATGATGTCGTTCACGATCGACCCGATGAAATCCGATATGGCGCGGCCTAATATGAAGCCCACGGCGAACCCGACGACGCCCTGCGTCCGTATGAAATGGATGAAGCCCCGCACCTGATTGTGAATGACTCGCCGCATGCCTGTAATACGAAGTCTGCTAAACTATCGGTGTCAATTAAAACGAGAACAGAATATATGAAAACGAACATACAAAAGATCACCCCGTTCCTGTGGTTCGACGGCCAGGCCGAAGAAGCGGCCAAATTCTACGTATCCATATTCAAAAATTCAAAGATCAATGCCGTCTCCCATTATGGAAAAGACATGCCGGGCCCCGAAGGCTGCGTCATGGTCGTGAATTTCGAGCTCGAAGGTCAGGGATTCATGGCGCTGAACGGCGGGCCGAATTTCAAATTCACCGAAGCGATATCGTTCGTCGTGAACTGCGACACGCAGGAAGAGATCGATTATTTCTGGGAGAAGCTCACCGCTGATGGCGGCAAGGAAGTCGAATGCGGCTGGCTCAAAGACAAATACGGCCTGTCATGGCAGATCGTCCCGACGGCGCTCGGCGATATGATGTCAGGCGGCGATGCCGAGAAGTCGAACAGGATGATGAAAGCGCTCTTCCAGATGAAGAAGCTCGACATCGAGGGTCTTAGGAAGGCGTATGAGGGGAGATAAAATTTGTGACCCTACAGGGAATCGAACCCTGATTACAGCCTTGAAAAGGCCGTGTCCTAACCATTAGACGATAGGGCCGTCTGAACTCTCGTAACAGGCCTCAAATATAGCATTTTTTGATTTTTTAGCAAAAAATGCTAGGCTATCCTAGCGTTTAGATCAAAGGAGAGGTGGCAGAGTGGTCGAATGCACCGGTTTCGAAAACCGGCAGGGTCGAAAGATCCTCGGGAGTTCGAATCTCCCCCTCTCCGCAGCCGAGGAGTATACTATCTCGAGTGAGACACATACTCCTCACATTCTCCATATTCGCTCTTCCGTTCGCGGCGAACGCCGCGTCTTTGAACGTTCTGCCGGAAGATCCGATACAGGGCGATCCGATCATGATCACGGTCGTTCCGGGCCCGGCGTCTTCGACCGCCTCCGCGCCGAAGCTGAAAGTCAAAAGCATATCGTTCGACGGCAAGCCTCTCGGCCTGGTCTCATACAAAAACATCCCGACTGCGTTCTATGGATTCGACATCAATAAAAAGCCGGGGGTATCTAAAATCTCTGCGAGGCTTTCCGACGGATCAATCATCCAAAAGCAGATACTGATAGGGGAGAGAAAGAAGGCCGAAGTGGCCTTTACCATTCCCGCAAAGCTCGGCGGGAATACGGCGACGAGCGAGACCAAGCTCGCGACCACGCTCCATGACGAGAATGCGTCGCTTCTCGGCCTGCGCACGGGCGTGAAGGCTTTTTGGACGGAGAGATTCGATTTCCCCGTAGCTGATCCGATCGTCACGGACCCATACGGATATATCCGGCAGACCGGCGCGACGTCGATCACCCATAAAGGCACCGATTTCCGCGCGCCGGAAGGCACGCCGGTCATGGCGGCGAACCGCGGCGTCGTGAGGCTCGTCCAAGAGACCCGCAATTACGGCAAAACCATCGTTGTGGATCATGGCCTCGGCATCATGACTTTTTATATGCACCTGTCGAAGATCAGCGTCACCGAAGGCGAACTGGTGAAGAAAGGCCAGATCATCGCCCTTTCCGGCCAAACCGGCTATGCCGAGCATCCGCATCTTCATCTCACCGTCCGCATCGATCGCGTTTCCGTCGATCCGATGGTTTTCTATAGCTTTTTCCGCTAAGAGCGGCTTTTGCGCTCTGGCCTTTCTAGACCTTCTTTTTGCCCAATTCGGCGAATACCATGGCCGCGAGGGCGATGATGAGCACGTTTTTAATGATGTACTGGCCTTCGAGCGTCGGGATGAGGAATCCTTGCCACGTCATGCCTCGCAGGAGAAAAAGCGGCAGGGCGGTCATGATCATGTGAGGGACCAGAAGGACGATGGCGAACTTTTCCTTGCGCGGAAGGACGAAAAGAAGGCCGATCAGCATTTCATATCCGCCGAGGAAAAGATTGAACGTATGGAATGTGACCCACGGCAGGGTTTCTTTGAGGAGCGATGCGACCATCGGGTTCGCAGGCGAGAATCCGAAGAGTTTGAGCGATCCGAACCACACGAAGATGATGAAAAGGGCGATGTGGGCGAATATGAATGCGCGATATTCGAAGCGTCTCATGTTATTTCGTATGGATATGAACGTAAATATCCTCGAGCGCCTTGATGGCGTCGCCCGCAGCGATATTGTTCTGATGATAAAGCCCGTCGGTCGCGTCTCCGGCCGCCCAGACGCCTTCGACGGACGTCGCCTGGGTCTTCGGATCCGTGACGATATGGCCGGATGCGTCCATAGCGACGAGGTCTTTGGCGAAATCGGTCGCCGGGATCGATCCGATCTCGACGAATATGCCCGTTACAGCCAATTCTTTGATCTCGCCGCTGTCTTTGTCCTTGTACACGAGAGCGTTCACGAATTTGCCGCCTTTTACTTCGACCGGAACGGCGCCGGTGAGGGCGTGCATTTTGGGATTCGATAGCACTTTTTTGACCGTCACGGGATCGGCGCGGAATTCGTCGCTTCTATTCAAAAGAGTCACCGATTTGCAGTATGCGAGGAGCTGGGCGGCGCTTTCGAACGCGGCATTCCCGCCGCCGATGACGGCGACGTCCTGGCCGGCGAATACCGGCCCGTCGCACGATGCGCAATAGGTGATGCCTTTGTGCTCGTACGCGTCCGCGCCGGGGACGACGAGCTTGCGGCGGGTCGATCCGGTGGCGATGAGCACCGTTTTCGCCTTATACGACGCCGTATCGGTCGTTATCTCGAATCCCGAGCCCGCATCCGCGCCTATTTTGGCTATCTTCCGGCAGAGCTCGCCGGTCTGGATATCCACCACGTCGGCGGCATACGCGCGCAGATGGGCTTCGAGGGCTTTGGCGAAGTCGATCCCCGATATCTTGACCGTTCCGATCCAGTTCTCGATGCCTTCCGACACGGTCGACTGGCTGTTCCAGTCTTTCGTTATGAAAACGGTCTTGAGGCGCTTGCGGGACGCGTACACGCCGGCTGCGACGCCGGCCGGTCCACCGCCGATGATTGCAAGGTCATACATACGTGCGAAGTATTATATCAGGAA
>JAIFWQ010000054.1 GCA_019661795.1 Candidatus Parcubacteria bacterium
GCATATCATCAGACGGCGATCGCCTGACGCGCCTACGCGCGCCTAGTCGCCTCTACATATACCTCCCTATCCTCGCCGTGCGCGATATGTTGAGAAGGATGCCGGATTCGGCGAGAACGAAGAGGAGCGCCGTTCCGCCTTGCGATACGAAAAGGAGCGGGATGCCGGAAAGAGGCAATACGCCGACCATGGCGCCGATATTAGTGAACGATTGGACGATGATGAACGTCGCGATGCCGACGCACAAAAGCGTGCCGAACTGGTGTTGCGCTGTCGAAGCGACCTTCAGCGTCCTTAGGGCAAAGAACACATAGAGAGCGAGAAGCGCCAGGGCGCCGATGAGACCGAATTCTTCCGCCGCGACGGCGAATATCGAATCCCCCACCGGTTCGGGCAGGTAATTGAATTTTTGGATGCTCTGGCCGAAGCCGCGCCCCGCGATGCCGCCGGAACCGATGGCGATGAGGGACTGCTTGATCTGATATCCGGACGCCTGGCTCGCCGAATCGGGATTAAAGAACGTCTGAATGCGCGCCATGACGTACGGCCGCGCGAATGCCAGGATCGCTATGCCGACCATGCCGATGACGACGAGGGATCCGATGTGTTTCCATCTGCCCCCTGCCGCGACGAACATGGCGACGAGCGACGCGGCGATGACGAGGAACGTATCGGTGTCCGGCTGAAGCAGGCAGAGGACGCCGGTGATAAAAAGCATGACGAGAAGCGGCACGAAGCCGCGCTTGAAATCGGCTGCTTTGTCTTTGGCGAACGAAAGCCATGCGGCGAAATACATGACCGCCGCGATCTTGAGCACTTCGGACGTCTGGAACGAGAACGACCCGATGAGGAGCCATCTCACCGCGCCGCCGTGATGCAATCCGAGCCCTGGTATGAATATGACGAGGTTAAGGATGACGGCGAACGCGAAAATCCAGAACGATGCCTTGCGCCACGCCATGTAATCTATCCTCGAGAACGCATAGAGCCCGACGAGCCCCGGGAGAAGACCGAAGAATATCTGCTTGAACGCGATCGACCCGAAATGCACGGAGTCCCGCGCTAAAAGTCCGAGCGACGCCGACAGGAATATCAAAAATCCGGCTACGACCAGAAGGCCGATCGAAACGAGAAGCCGCGTATCCATCCTGTTCTTGCGCATTGCCGCTCCATCATACCAAAAAAATTATCGGGCGCTTCGGGCGAGATAGGCCAGGGTCGAACTCGCGAGGGCCTCTAGGTCCGCGAACCTGCCGTCATACGACGACCCGAGAACGGCGATGATGATCGGATGGTCGAGGCCGGCATTGAATGCGATGACGACGTTCCCGCCCGACAGGTCGGTATAACCAGTTTTTGACGCGAGGACGTTCGGTATGTCGAGGATAGCTTTGTCAGTATTCACCGCCTCATGAGGCGCGGTTTTGGAAGCGATGACGATCTTCGAAAAAGACGTCCCTTCGAGGAGGTGCGGGTCTTTTTTGAGCATATAATCGACGAGAAGGGCGATGTCTTTGGCCGAACCATAGCCGCCGGCCTGCGTTTTCGATATATCGAGGCCAGAATGATTGAGGAAATACGTTTGATGAAGCCCGATCTCGCGGGCGAGCGCATTCATGCGTTCGACGAAAATGTCCACGGGCGCGGTCGACGTCGCCGATATGAGAGACCCGCCGATCGTCGCCACGGCGCGGATGCCGTCGTTCGACGACGTGATGAGGCTATAGTCGATCAGTCTGCGTATGTTCCATTGTTCGTCTATATAAAGCCCCGTGTCCCCTTCTTCCCTGATATCTTCGGCGGTTATGCGCACGAGCATGTAATCGGGCACGAGCGACGATGCGGCGAGAGCCGACATCAGTTTAGTGAGCGACGCGAGAGGCCATTGGAGTTCCGGCTCTTTTCCATAGAGCATCTTCTTTTTGAGAACGTCATAGACATATGCCGAACGGGCTTCGATCGGAGTATCGGGAAATGCCGGTATCTGGAGCGTCGTTGTGCCGACGGCGATCAGAGGCTCGGATTGCCTGCTTCCGTCTTTCGGATACGACCACCACAAAAAGAGCGCCACCGCGAGCGCCAAAAGGCTTATCTCGATCCGGGCGATGTTTTTAGGATCCATGTTTTTCTTCCTCGATCCTGTCT
Organism: Candidatus Parcubacteria bacterium; assembly: GCA_019661795.1. Taxonomy (GTDB): domain Bacteria; phylum Patescibacteriota; class Minisyncoccia; order Phycocordibacterales; family UBA6065; genus UBA6065. The sequence continues at coordinate 2,146 of JAIFWQ010000054.1, forward strand.
TCTTCGGAGGCGAACGCTTCCAGTTCCGCTTTTACCTTCGCATATTCGGGAAGGTCGTCGATCTTGGCCACGCCGAGATGCGCCAAAAGGTCGATGGTCGGCTTGTATGAATATCCCCTGCCCGCCTGGGCCTTGCCGTCGCTTTCTTTTTCCGTGATCCTTTCGATCAGGCCGCGGATGAGCAGGTTCCGTATGATGAAAGACGAATTGACGCCGCGGATGTAATCGATCTCGGCGCGCTTGACCGGGCCTTTGTAGAGGATGATGGAAAGAGTCTCGAGCCCGGCCTTGCCGAGATCCCGGACGAGCTCGTCTTTGGTCAGCTTTTCGATGAGAGCCGCCGCTTCAGGGGCGGTGCGGAGCTCGAGCTCGTCGCCGTTCCTCATGAGCCGGAGGCCGCGCAGAGAAAGCGCTGCTTCAAGGGCTGAAATGGCCGCGTCGAGCTCTTCTTTGGAGCATCCCAAAGCGGCCTGGGCCTTTTTCAGGGCGATCGGCTCGCCTTTCCAAAACAGCAGTGCTTCGAGCTTATTTTCGAGCGTCATGGGCAAAGTATATCGTATTCGCTAATATTTCGGCACGCCGACCTGCTCCGTCTCCATGCTGATGTCGTCGAAATGCTTTTCCTGGGTGACGTTGATGATGCCCTGCTTCACGAGCTCGAGCATGGCGAGGAACGACACGATGACGTTCACTTTTTCCCCTCTGTCTCCTTTCGCATCGCCGGTGAACTGCCTGAAGCTCATCTTCAGGCTCTCGGTCACGCGCCTGGTCAGGTCGGCGATCATCTCTTCGAGGCTTATGACTTTGTCGACGACGATCTTCGGCAGGAATTCCTTTTTCGGCAGGTTGGCGAGGGCGCGCAGGGCGGCGTCGAAGAGATTGGATACCGTCATGTCGGCGTCAGGGGAAAATACCGGGTCGAGCCGGCGTTCGCTCCGGGCGAAAAGCGCGTTCGCGCCGAACATCGGCTTTAATTTGCCCGAAAGCTCCCTCATGCGCTCGTATATGCGCAAGCGGCGCTGGAGATCGTCGATCGAAGCCTGCTCTTCGGTGGTGAGGTCGAGCGTCGGCAAAAGCGATTTCGATTTGATGAGGACGAGCGTCGACGCGACCAGAACGAAATGTGCGCTGTCGGATATGGGGAATTCCGAAAGGCTCTTCACATAGGCGATATAATCGTCGGCGACTTTGGCGAGCGACACGTCGTTCACGAAGAGCTTTCTCTTCTCGATGAGGTCGAGGAGCAGGTCGAGCGGCCCCTCGAATCGGTCCTGTTTGACGGTGAAAGACATCTTATTTTCCGGAACCCGGTTTTTTGACGGTGATGCCGAGCTCGAGGAGCTGTTCCTTCGACACCTCGGAAGGCGCGCTCATCATGAGGTCGCGGCCTTCGCCGGTCTTGGCGAATGCGATCACTTCGCGGATGTTCGGTTCGTTTTCGAGGATGGCCATGAGGCGGTCCATGCCCCAGGCGATGCCGCCGTGCGGAGGCGCGCCATATGAGAACGCGTCGAGCATGTGCCCGAAGTTCTCGCGGATCTTCTCGGGAGAATGCCCCATGATCTCGAGCAC
>JAIFWQ010000055.1 GCA_019661795.1 Candidatus Parcubacteria bacterium
GGAAGGGAGAAGATCCACTGCGTCCATTTGTAATATTTCGGATCGGTGGTATTGATCTCGCGCGACCAGTCATAGTCGAAGCCCAATATCTCGAGCTGTTTTTTATAGCGCGCGACGTTCTTTGCGACCGCAACAGCCGGATTCGTCTTGGTCTTGAGGGCATAATTTTCCGCTGGCAGTCCGAACGCATCAAAGCCCATCGGATGGAGCACATTCGCGCCCTGCATCCTTTTCATGCGCGACACGATATCGGTCGCTATGTAGCCTTTGGGATGGCCGACATGGAGCCCTTCCCCTGAAGGGTACGGGAACATGTCGAGAATATAGAATTTCTCTTTTTTAGAAGAATCTTCCGTCTTGTAGACTTTTTCCTTCTGCCATTGCCTTTGCCACTTCTTCTCTATTTTTGAGTGATCGTACTTTTTCATCTCCTTTTAGAGACCCTTCACAGGCCTCTCGCGGACAGGATACAGGTCGGGATCGATCACGCGGTCGAAACAGACGGTGCCCGGGCCGTGCTTCCAATTATCGTTCTGCATGGCGAGCGAAGTCGGGTACGTGCGATTCATCGTTCCGCCGTATCTGCCGCTTGCATCCTGTGATGCCAGGGCGAACGTAGCGCAGACTTTGAACGAAAGGTCGTGCGGCGATTTTTCATATCCATACGGCTTGCCCGTTTCCGGATCGTTCGGGATCATGAAGCTCGATATAGGGTCGTTCAGATCCGAAAGAGACTGCGGCACTTTGCCTTTCTGCTGCCAGTAATTGATGGCCTGCCACTGGATCGAAGTGAGGTCGTTGACGCGCCTCTCGTCAAAACGCAGGGCGCGCGCCTTCATCGGCGAACCGACAGAGACGAAGCCCCATATGAGAGAGCCGAATACGAATACGCACGCGAGGCTGACGATGAGCCGCGTCCTTTTCGGCGAATCGGGAGCGAACGATTTCTTGAGGTCGTAGAGATAATATCCGAAGACCGCGCCCGCGACGATGAGCACTGACAGCACTTTCCAGACGAAGCGCGACGTGATCTCTCCCCCGAGGAACGTATTCACCAGAACGACGAGGTCGGTCACCACAGCGACGCCCGTGACGAAGAGCGTGAGATAGGTCAGCCATTTTCTCACGGCAAGGTCTTTCTTCTCGGGATTGGCGCGCACGTATCTGTCGATATGCGCCGCGATGAAAAGATAGATAGGAAAGACGATGAGGAGCGACGCGATGGCGAGCCGGATCGGGCCCGAATAGAAATCGGTCGCGTAATAATACGAATTGAGCGCATCGGGCAATACCCTGTTCACGATCGCGAAGAGAAGGCTGATGAGCGATATCGCGCTCACATAAAGACCGGCGAACCCCGCGAGGTACAGAAAGAAATCTTTCGCTGTTGTTTTTGGTTGCATGCCCTAATGATACCCGACCATGAGCCGTTTTCAAATGGAGGGCTCGATGGAAGCCGAATGAAAAGCCGCCCGGCCAGAACGGCCGCGCGGCTTTTCTAGACAAGTCGCCTGATGGCTACATCGCCGCCTGTGGAGCGGACGATTCGCACGTCTTGCAATTCTTGCCGTGCGTAACCGCGAGGTATACGCCGGAAAGTCCGACGAGGACGTAGACGATCCTCTCAAGGCTGCTTACGCTGCCGAGGAGAGAATGGACGACGTTCCAGCCGCCGATGCCGACGAGACCCCAGTTGACCGCGCCTACGACGACGAGGACAAAAGCGATTGCGTGTACTGCTTTCATGGTATGTGTTTCTCTAAAATAATAATGCTGCGACTTTTACTCATCAATTATATCAACTTGGCAAGAGTTTATACAAGGCGGCCAAAGAGGCAGTTATCCACCGCCTTGATTATAGGCTCGAATTTAATATACTTAGCACATGAACCTTCAAGAAAGAGGCTCCGGATAGATCGTTCGCCGCCGATGCAGCATCGGCGGCTTTTTTTATATCTTAAACTCTATGACACTATCGTCTTCAAATACTCCTCATTACTACCCTCATCCGCTGCATCAATTGCTCGATAATCAATTGTCATTTCTTCACCAATTTGAATATCTCTTATAGCAACCGTGCAAATTTCTTCATCGTTTTTAGATAATCTCTCATCTTCGGCAATGTTTGGATCAATTGAATGATTCGTGAATCTAGTGTTGTCGATAGAGTACACATACTTGCCACTCTTTTTTGAAAGATAAGCAAAATGAATCATTAGGTCTTTCTGCAGTTCTGGCATTTTATCCACTTTACTAGGATCGAAATAAATATCGAACCGTGGATCAAATTTCCAAGTGATAGTTCCCTTTGGAATAAACTGATCTGCAAATAATCCAATACCTTCAACCCTACTTTGTCCTATTTTAGTTTTGACTACAAGCATGGAATTATTTTATCAGAATTTTGCCTAAATCATGAACTCGATAACGTCGCCGTCTTTGACGACGTATTCCTTGCCTTCGGTGCGGACCAGGCCCTTTTCGCGGGCGGCGGCATATGATCCCGCGGCGAGCAATTTGTCCCATTCGATGACCTGGGCGCGGACGAATTTGTCCTTGAAATCGGTGTGGATGGCGGTACCGGCCAGAGGCGCGGTCCAGCCGCGCTGTATGGTCCAGCCGCGCGTCTCCTTTTCGCCTGTCGTGAAATAGGTGATGAGGCCGAGGAGCTCGTAGCTCTTTTTGATGAGAGCGTCGATGCCGTTATCTGCCCCGAGGCCTTCGCGCATCTCTTTTTTTTCGGCGTCCGTCATGTCTTTGAGGTCATGCTCGAAGCCCGCGTCGACGACGACATACCCTGCCCCGCTCGCCTGTATGAAATCTATAAGTTTTATAAAACGCTCGTCTTTCATTTCGTCGAGATTCTTGCCGCCCGTCTTTTTATTGAGAACATAGAGGATCTTCTTCGAGGTCAAAAGATGGAGCTGGCGCAGGAACGGCGTCTCGAATTCGTCTGCCGCGACCGAAGACGCGAGCTTGCCCGCTTCGAGCGCGGGCTTCAGCCGCTCCAAAAGCTTCATCTCTATGACCGCCTCTTTTTTGCCGCCTTTCACGTCTTTGCCAAGATTGATCACGCGCTTCGAAACCGTATCGAGGTCGGCGAATATCAATTCCATGTTGATGACCTCGATGTCATGAAGAGGGTCGATCTTGTTCGCGACATGGATGATGTCGTCGTCCTCGAATATGCGGACGACCTCCGCGATGGCGTCCGTTTCGCGGATGTTCGAGAGGAATTTATTGCCGAGCCCTTCGCCCGCCGACGCGCCTTTCACGAGGCCCGCGATATCCACGAATTCGACGGCGGCCGGAACGGTCTTTTGCGTCTTTGAAAATTCAGCGAGCTTCCAAAGCCTTTCGTCAGGCACGGCGACGACGCCGACCGACGGGTCGATGGTCGCGAACGGATAGTTCGCCACGAGGACGCTCTTTTTGGTGAGAGCGTTGAAAAGGGTCGATTTGCCGACATTGGGAAGGCCGACGATGCCGATGGAAAGAGACATGGGGATATAAACCTTACACTATTTCCCCTTCCTGCCAAGCTTTTCGATCTTGGCGAGGAGCTTTTGCGCGCGCTCGGGCGATATCTTCCTCATGCCGGAGAACCACGTCTTTCTGACGGGAGCGAAGCCGGAGAATCGCAGGACGCCGC
>JAIFWQ010000003.1 GCA_019661795.1 Candidatus Parcubacteria bacterium
AGAAGGTCGCCGAGACCGACGACACGATGATGACCGAATACCTCGAAGGCAAGGAATTCGACGTCCCTACGATCAAAAAGATGCTGCGCAAGGCGACATTGGCCTGCAAGCTTTTCCCGGTGCTTACCGGTACGGCGCTTAAAAATAAGGGCGTTCAGCTCGTCCTCGACGCCGTCGTCGATTATCTGCCTTCGCCGCTCGACATCCCTGCGGTCAAAGGCACCAATCCAGATACGGGCGAAGAAGTGCTCCGCCATGCGGACGACACGGAGCCTTTCGCGGCCCTCGCTTTCAAGCTCCAGAACGATCCGTTCGTCGGACAGCTGACATTCTTCCGCGTCTATTCGGGAACCCTCGAAGCGGGCTCTTATATATACAATGCGACGACCGGCAAGAAAGAGCGCCTTTCCCGCATCGTCCGCCTCCAGGCGAACAAGCGCGAAGAAGTGCAGAAAGTGTTCTCCGGCGAGATCGCCGCGGCCGTAGGACTCAAGGACGCTCTCACGTCCCACACGCTCTGCGACGAGAATAATCCGATCATCCTCGAAGTCATCAAATTCATGGAGCCGGTCATATCCCTGCGCATCGAGCCTGCGACCAAAGCCGACCAGGAGAAGATGGGAACCGCTCTCCGCAAGCTCGCGAACGAAGACCCTACGTTCCGCATCAGCTCGAACCCGGAAACGGGCGAGACCCTCATCGCGGGCATGGGCGAGCTCCATCTCGAGATCATGGTCGACCGCATGAAGCGCGAATTCGGCGTGAACGCGAACGTGGGCAAGCCGCAGGTCGCGTACCGAGAGACCATTCTCGGAACGTCGGAGGCTGAGCACAAATACATCAAGCAGTCCGGAGGCAAAGGCCAGTACGGCCACGTCAAGATCGCTCTCAAGCCTCTTCCTCCATTGGTGGAAGGCGAGAAGATCCCGAAGAACGTGTCGCGCTACGACGATTTCGAATTCATCAATTCGATCAAAGGAGGCGTCATCCCGAACGAATTCATTCCGGCCGTCGAAAAAGGCGTCCACGAAGCGATGGATCGCGGCATCGTCGCCGGATACAAGATGGTGAACATCTCCTGCGAACTCCTCTTCGGTTCCTATCACGACGTGGATTCGTCCGAGATCGCGTACAAGATCGCCGCTTCGATGGCGTTCCAGGAAGGCTGCAAGAGGGCGCGTCCGGTCATCCTCGAGCCGATCATGAAGCTCGAAGTCGTCGCTCCGGAGAAATTCATGGGCGACATCACCGGATCCATCATGTCCAAACGAGGCATGATCGAAGGCACCAATCCGAAAGGCCAGGCGCTTTCCATCATCGCCAAAGTGCCTCTCTCCGAGATGTTCGGCTACACGACGGCGCTCCGTTCCATGACCTCCGGCCAGGGCAGCGCGCAGATGGAATTCGACCATTACGAGGTCGTTCCTCCGCACGTAGAGAAAGAGATCGTCGCGGCGAGGAAGTAGGTTTGACTTTGCCTCTTCCATTGATTATGATGGACTTCACGCATTTTGCGCGCTTTTTTCAATTGATTGAGAGAAGCTTTAAAAGCTTAGAACTTTAATTCGTAAGCGTTCCGGACCTGCAACCTTCTCGCGCGCAGATCCAGGCAGCTTACAAGAAAACTATGGCAGGCGAATTCAAACGAAATAAGCCTCATGTCAACGTGGGCACTATCGGCCACGTCGACCACGGCAAGACGACCTTGACCACGGCTATCCTCGCGACGCAGGCGCGCGACGGTTTGGCAGTGGGCAAAGCATACGCGGACATCGCGAAAGGCGGAACCGTCCGAGACGCGACCAAGGTGGTCACCATCTCTCTCGCTCACGTCGAATACGAATCTGATACGCGCCACTACGCGCATATCGACGCTCCGGGACATGCCGACTACATCAAGAACATGATCACGGGCGCAGCCCAGATGGACGGCGCTATCCTCGTGGTATCGGCGATCGACGGCCCTATGCCCCAGACTCGAGAGCACATCCTCCTCGCAAAACAGGTCGGCGTGCCTCGCATCGTGGTATTCCTCAACAAATGCGACGCGGTAGAGGATAAAGACCTCATCGACCTCGTCGAAGGCGAAGTTCGCGACCTCCTTACCAAGTACGGATTCGACGGCGCTACGGCTCCTGTCATCCGCGGCTCGGCTCTCAAGGCTCTCGAAGCGAAAGACAACAACGACGAATGGGCGAAGAAGATCAAGGAGCTCATGGCTACCTTGGATTCCTACATCCCTATGCCGGTCCGCGAGACTGACAAGCCGTTCCTCATGCCTATCGAAGACATCTTCTCGATCGAAGGCCGCGGCACCGTGGTAACGGGCCGCATCGAGCGCGGTCAGGTCAAAGTCGGCGACACTGTTGAAATCATCGGCATCAAGCCGACGACTTCGACGACGATCACCGGAATCGAGATGTTCAACAAACAGCTCCAGTCCGGTATGGCCGGCGACAACGCAGGCGTGCTTCTCCGAGGCACCGCTAAGGACGCCGTCCACCGCGGACAGGTCCTCGCGAAGCCAGGCTCCGTCACCCCTCATACCGATTTCGAGGCCGAAGTGCTCATCCTTAAAAAGGAAGAAGGAGGCCGACACACTCCGTTCTTCAACGGCTACAAGCCGCAGTTCTATGTCCGAACGACTGACGTCACCGGCGAGGTGACCCTCAACCAGGGCGTAGAGATGGTCATGCCGGGCGATACCGTCACCTTTACCGTCAAACTCCATGCTCCTGTCGCCCTCGAGGCCCAGCAGCGCTTCGCCATCCGCGAAGGCGGCAAGACCGTCGGCGCAGGCGTCGTCACGAAGATCATAAAGTAAAAATGCCTACCGCTCCGAAAAAATCAGAGAAAGCTACAGCTCCGAAGAAAGCTTCGGCGGCCAAGGCCGCGAAAGCCGCAGACGCGACGCCTCGATTGAGGATCCGCGTCCGCGCGTACGAGAACAAGATCCTCGACGCTTCGGTCAAGCAGATCATAGACACCGCCCTCCGCTACGACGTAGAGGTCGTCGGACCGGTGCCTCTGCCTACGGAGATCAAGAAATATACGGTGAACCGCTCGTCGTTCGTCTACAAGAATGCGCGAGAACAGTTCGAGATGCGAGTGCACAAGCGCCTCATCGATATATTGAATCCGAACGCCAAGATCATCGAAGCCCTTACGAATATGTCATTGCCTTCCGGCGTGAACATCGACGTGAAGATGATCTAACGCCCAAAAGGGCAGAAAAAGCCGCCTTACGGCGGCTTTTTCTTGCTTTGACCTCCTCTTCTCGGGCGCGGATTGACTTTGCCTGCCCATGAAGTAGCCTAGCCTCCGGAGGCACTATGATATTCATCGCATCGATACTCGAACCGTACCTGACCGAAGAGAGGAACGTCGCGTGGAGGCCGCCTTTGCCCTGCATCATCCTAGCCGACGATCAAAAGAAGGCTGTAGAAGCCTTGCAGGGAAGATTTTGGATCCGGGTCCCGGAGATAGAGCTGAAGCTTTGCCGGCAGTATCCGGACTGGAAAGAAGGGGATTATTACGAAGTAACCCTCGTTCCGGTGCCCGAAGGCTTTTTGGGTGCTATTCCGGTCTTTAGCCTTATCGCGAACACGAAGCGCCCTCTTCGCTTGCATATCTGATCCAGCGCCCGTCTCTATGGATGGGCGCTTTTTATTTTTCCTTTATCTCTCGTTTGTTAGAGTTCTCTCTATGGAAAAGAAGAGAGAAATATCGGCGATCGAGCCCGCGCATATCGGCCAGCATATCTTTATCGTTCGCGGACAAAAGGTGATAATTGATTCAGATCTGGCCCAGCTCTATCAAGTATCGACCAAACAATTAAATCAACAGATAAAACGTAATAGAGAGCGATTCCCGTCAGATTTCATGTTTCAGCTTTCTCTCGAAGAAGCGGAATCGTTAGACCGGTCACAAATTGTGACCGGTTCCGGGAAGCATCGAAATCCCCGTTTTAGGCCATATGTCTTCACCGAGCACGGAGTAGCGATGCTCTCATCGGTTCTAAAAAGCGAGCGAGCCGTTCAGATGAGCATATTCATCGTCCGCGCGTTCATAAAGCTCCGTGAAATGCTCGCGACCCACAAAGATCTCGCCCGAAAGATAGAAGATCTGGAACGCGCGCAAAGGGAGCAGGGCGATCAGCTCGCCGCCGTCTATTCGATCGTCAAACAGCTCATCGACTATCCCGCGAAAGAGCCGAAACCCATCGGTTTTCAGACAAAACCCTGATTTCCGCACCTGATCGGCCCAATTTGCATTATTTCTGCCTTTCCTGTAGTATCTCCCTCACGAGAAGCAGAGCTTCTTTTTTAGTTTATAAGAGATTTTAGAGAGCCTACGGAGCCTCACGTTCCGCGCTCGACCACACCATGAAGAAATTCATCCTTGGCACGAAAAAGTCCATGATCCAGGTCTTCGACGCCGACGGCCGCGCCTACCCGGCGACGGTCCTTTCGGCGGGCCCGGTCACGGTCACGCAGGTAAAGACGATAGAAAGGGACGGATATGCGGCCCTTCAGGTCGGATTCGGCGAACAGAAAGAGCAGAGGCTCTCGAAAGCGGTCAAAGGCCACCTCAAAACGCTCGGCAATTTCCGCCATCTTAGCGAATTCTGCGTATCGTCCGATGAAATGGCTAAATACAAGCTCGGCGACAAAGTCGACCTTTCCGCATTCGCCGCAGGCGATATGGTGAGCGTCAGATCGCAGTCGAAAGGCAAGGGTTTCCAAGGCGCCGTTAAAAGGCACCATTTCAAAGGCGGTTCCCGCACCCACGGCCAGAAGCATTCCGAGCGCGAAGTCGGTTCCATCAACGGCGGAGGCCGCGTGGGTTCGGGCCGCGTCGCCAAAGGCAAGCGCATGCCGGGAAGAATGGGCGGCGACATGGTCACCGTCAAGAATCTCAAGGTCCTTCAGGTCCGCCCGGAGACCAACGAGCTCGTAGTTCACGGATCCCTTCCTGGTCGAAAGGGAGCTCTCGTAACGATCGTCGCATAATTTCAATACCATCATGAAAACTCCAACCACAAAGACGGCGAAGACGGTGAAAAAGACGATGGAAGCTTCCATCTACGACATGAAGGGCGCGCAGGTAGGCAGCGCGACGCTCTCTGACAAGGCTTTCGGCCAGGCGTGGAACGCCGACCTCGTCCATCAGGTCATGCTGTCGATGATGTCGACCGCTCGCCAGCCGATCGCTCATACCAAGACCCGCGGCGAAGTTCGCGGAGGAGGCAAGAAGCCATGGAGGCAGAAGGGAACCGGCCGCGCCCGACACGGATCGACCCGATCGCCGCTCTGGGTCGGCGGAGGCGTCGCCCACGGACCTCGCAACGACAAGAATTATGATCGAAAGATCAACAAGACCATGAAAGCCAAGGCTTTCCTCGTAGCCCTTTCGAAGAAATGGAAGGATGGCGAAGTGCTCTTCGTCGACTCTCTCTCGTTCAAGACGCCGAAGACGGCCGAGGCTCGCGCTTCGCTCGTCGCTCTCGCCAAAACCAAGGGCTTTGAAAGGCTCGCGACCAAGCCGAAGAACGCCGCGTTCATCGCTCTCGCCAAGAAAGACGCGAACGTCGAAAAGAGCTTCAGGAACATCGGTTCTGTCGTCGTCGACGAAACGCGAAACATGAACCTCCTCGATCTTCTCCGGCATACGTTCATCGTGATCGAAAATCCGGTCGAATCCGTCAAGGTTATCGAAAATAAGATCTAAATTTATGTCTCTATTCGGAAAAAAGACCAGGATAAACGACTCGTCCGCTGAAAAAGCGGAAGCGACGAAGGGCGCGCTCGCGAAAAAGCAGTCAGCGAAGGCTTCGGCCAAGGCCGTCGCTCTCCCAAAGGCTGAAAAGAAAGCCGAGGAGAAGTCGAAGAGCCAGAACGAGAAGCGCGCGGCTGCGGCCCAGGGCGTATCGTTCCCGAAAGGCTCCGCTGTCATCAAGCCTCGCATCACCGAAAAGGCAGGACTCCTTTCCCAGAAGGGCGTATACACGTTCGACGTTCAGATATCGGCGAATTCGAAACAGATCGCGGCCGCTATCGCTGACGCGTACAAAGTGACGCCGGTCAGGGTGTCTGTCGCTCCGATCAAATCGAAAACTATGTTCGCGCGCGGCAAGGCGGGCAAGACGGTCGCCGGCAAGAAAGCCTACGTCTACCTCAAAAAGGGCGAGACCATAGAGTTCATATAATCCAACATCAACGCCATGAAATCATATAGACCAACGAGCCCGGGTCGCAGGCAGATGCAGACCATCAACTTCAAGGAATACATCACTAAAAAGGATCCCGAGAAGTCCCTCACCTACGGCAGGAAGCGCGATGTGGGCCGAAACAGCCAGGGTCGCGTCACCGTGCGCCATAAGGGCGGCGGCCACAAGCGCCTCTTCCGAGACGTGTCGTTCATGTACGACAAGAAAGACATTCCGGCTACCATAAAATCCGTCGAATACGATCCGAACCGATCAGGCTTCATCGGCCTCGCGGCATACCGCGACGGCGAGCGCCGATACGTCCTCCTTCCGAAGGGCGTCAAACCGGGCACGACCATCGCTGCTGGCGCGAATGCGCCTCTCCAGCCGGGAAACGCGCTTCCTTTGAAGAAGGTCCCTGTCGGCACGTTCATCTATAATATCGAGCTCAAGCCTCATGGCGGAGCGAAGACCGCGCGCGCCGCGGGCATATTCGCCCAGGTCATCGGTAACGACGGCGGCTACTCCATGATCAAAATGCCTTCGACCGAAATCCGCCGCGTGCATGAAGAATGCTATGCGACCATCGGCCAGGTATCGAACGACGAGCACTGGCTCGTGAATTCAGGCAAGGCAGGCCGATCGCGCTGGCTCGGCATCAGGCCGACCGTCCGCGGAACCGCCCAGAACCCTGTGGACCACCCATACGGCGGAGGCGAAGGACGCCAGGGACGCGGCCTCCGAAGGCTCAAGACCCGCTGGGGCAAGCCGGCAGGCAAGGGCCAGAAGACCCGAACCCCGAAGAAGTACTCGAACGTCTTCATCGTCTCGAGGCGCAAAGTAGGAAAGGACCGAAACTCGATCCAATAGACCGCACAAAATCGCCCCATCAGGGGCGATTTTGCTGGGAACCGCTTAAATATTTGACTTTATATAGCCTTCTGCTAGGATATCCACACCAGCTCGTAAGTAGGCACTATGTCAAAAGCTAGGTATAGACCTAGTTTTTGTTTTCCGTCAGTCGTCATAGCGACTATAGCCTAGCCGCCCGAGCTCGATTTATATGACCAGAAGCCTTTCAAAAGGACCATACGTAGACCCTCGACTTCTCAAGAAGATCGAAGGCAAGAAACCGCAGGAGACCGGCGTCATCAAGACGTGGCTTCGCGCATGTCACATTTCCCCTGAAATGGTCGGCTTTAAATTCGGGGTTCATAACGGCAAAGATTTCGTCGAGGTGCTTGTGTCCGAGGACATGGTGGGGCACAGACTCGGCGAATTTTCTTTGACCCGCAAATTCACCAAGCACGGCGGCAAGATGCAGAAAGAGCTCGAACAGAAGAAGAAGGAATCCGAGATCGCCGCCGCGCAGGCCGCTAAGGGCGCCGTCGCCGAAAAGAAGGCTTAATCCAGATATATGGTCACCGCATCTCTTACAAATTATCGACAGTCTCCCCGCAAGGTCCGCCTCGTGGCGTCTTTGATCAAGGGCAAGAGCGTTCCGGAGGCTCTCAATATGCTTTCGGTCACCGTGAAGCGATCTTCCGATCCTCTCGCGAAGCTCATCAATTCCGCCGTCGCGAACGCGAAAGACCGCGGCGTTTCGACCGAAAACCTCTATATAAAGGAGTGCACCGTCAATCAGGGCCTCACCATGAAGCGATTCATGCCGGGCGCGCGCGGCACAGGTTTCCCGATCCTCAAAAAGACGAGCCATGTAAAGCTCGTCCTCGACGCGAGGGTCGCGAAAAAGCCTGCTGCCAAGACTAAGCCAGCGAAGGCCGCAACCAAATAATCATATGTCGCATACCGTACATCCATATTCTCATAGGCTCGGCATCATCAGGGACTGGAAGTCCCGCTGGTTCGCGCCGCGCGGCAAATACCAGGAATATCTCAAATCCGACGTCCTCGTCCGCGAATACCTTTCCGAGAAATTCCGCGGCATGTACGTAGCCGACGTCCAGATCGAGCGCAATGAAAAGGCGATCCGCATCATCATCCGCACCTCGAGGCCGGGCATCATCATAGGCCGCCAGGGCGAAGGAGCCGCGAAGCTCCGCGCCGAGATCCTCTCGTTCATGCAGAAGCATGGTTCGAAGCTCCTCAAGAACCAGGAGCTCAAGATCGATATCGAAGAGATCCGATCGCCGGAATCGAACGCCGCCATCGTGGCGTACATGATCGCCGAAGGCCTTGAAAAGCGCCTCCCGTTCCGCCGCGTCATGAAGCAGATGATCGAGAAGGTCATGGCGAACCGCGACGTGAAGGGAGTGCGCATATTCTTGGGCGGCCGCCTCGGAGGCGCCGAAATGGCCCGCGTCGAAGACATGAAGAAGGGTCAGATCCCTCTCCAGACGTTCCGCGCGGACATCGATTTCGCCCGCGAAAAGGCGCACATGACCTACGGCGACATCGGCATAAAGGTCTGGATCTACAAGGGAGAGGTTTTCAATAAGAAAGCGTAATACCAACCGCCATGCTCGTACCTAAAAAAGTTAAATACCGAAAGTGGCACGTGATGCGCAAGAACCCTTCGAAGGTCGGCTTCGAAACGCGCGGAACCTATATCTCGTTCGGATCGTTCGGCCTCAAGGCGATATCCGCGGGCCGCATCCGCTCGGAACAGATCGAATCCGCCCGAAAAGTCATCTCCCGCGAGATCGGCAAGAACGGCAAGCTCTGGATCCGCATCTTCCCTGACATGCCGTACACCCAGAAGCCGGCCGAAGTGAAGCTCGGAAAAGGCAAAGGCGACCTCCAGGGATACTGCGCCCCGGTCAAGCCGGGCAGGATCGTCTTCGAAGTCGACGGCATAGACGAGAAGATGGCGAGGGAAGCCCTCCGAAAAGGCGGTACGAAGCTCCCGGTCAAGACGACCATCGTCTCCCGCGAGATGGCGGAATAGGCCAATAAAACAATATGTCCATATTTAGCAAGAAAACTGAAGACAAGAAGGTCGCCGCGAAAGCGGAAAAGGCCTCGACGGGCACGGCATCGAAGCCGAAGGTGCTTTCGGGCATCGTCGTCTCGACCAAGATGAAAGACACCATCGTCGTCAAAGTCGACCGCTTCGTCAAAGTGCCGAAGTACGAGAGATTCATGAAGATCTCGAAGAAGTACAAAGCCCATGACGCAGGCAACACCAAGAAGGAAGGCGAGACCGTCTCGATCATCGAGACCCGCCCGATCTCGAAGGACAAGAATTTCAAAGTCATATAATTATCCATCGCCGCCATGTTACAACCACGCTCAATAGTCGTCATAGCAGACAATTCCGGCGCCAAAATAGGCCGCATCTTCAAGGTGCTCGGCTCGGCGGCGAAACGCTACGCCATGATCGGCGACATCGTCGTCCTTTCTGTACAGAAGGCCGAGCCTCGCAAAGCCGTTAAAAAGAAGGACGTCCTCCACGCCGTCGTGGTCCGATCGGTCAACGCCACGAAGCGAAGGGACGGCTCGTACATCCGCTTCGACGAGAACGCGGTCGTCGTCCTCGAAAAGGGCAAGAAAGAGCCTCTCGGCGGACGCGTCTTCGGACCTATCCCTCGCGAGCTCGCCGAAAAAGGCTTCCAGACCATCGCGTCGCGCGCGGCCGAGATCGTATAACTCCTAACCAAACCAACATGCACGTAAAAAAAGGAGATAAGGTGGTGATTCTGACCGGCAGGGACGCAGGAAAGACCGGCGAAGTGGTAAAGGCCATGCCGAAGCTCGACCGCGTCATCGTCGCCGGCGTCAATAAAATGAAGCGCCACATGCGCCCTACGAAATCCGGCCAGAAAGGCCAGATCGTCGAAAAAGAGATGCCTCTTCACGCATCGAACGTAGCTAAGGCTAAATAATATGAAAACTCTCAAAGAAAAACAGGTCGACGCATTCGAGGCGATGAAGAAATCGTTCGGCTATTCGAACGCCATGCAGGCCCCGAAGGTCCTCAAGGTCGTCGTATCGGCCGGCGTCGGCTCGTTCAAGGATAAAAAGAAGGTCGAGCTCGCGGGCGACCGCATCATGAAGATCACCGGCCAGAAGCCGGTCCTCCGAGGCGCCAAGAAATCGATCGCATCGTACAAATCGCGCGAAGGCGACCCGATGGGCTATCAGGTCACGCTCCGCGGCACGAAGATGTGGAACTTCCTCGAGAAGCTCGTCCATATCGCATTGCCTCGAACCAAAGACTTCCGCGGCCTTCCATCGACTTCCGCCGACGGCATGGGCGGCTATTCCATCGGCGTGCGCGAGCATTCGATATTCCCCGAGACGACTGACGAAGAGCTCAAGGACGTCTTCGGCATCGGAATCACGGTCGTGACGAACGTGAAGGCAAAGGAAGAGACGAAGAAATTCCTCGAACTCCTCGGCTTTCCGATCAAGAAAGCCTAGTCCGGGGGCTTTGTTTGACAGGGCCGAAATCCTTTGCTAGTATGGCCGGACAAAGCTTTTTCAGGGCTTTTTTATTTTCGCCGGATTTTTCCCGGCTCCCCAGCAAAAATGGCAAAAACTTCAGTCGTAGCAAGAGCGAACAAGAAGCCGAAATTCTCTTCGAGGATCGTGCGGCGCTGTTTCCGCTGCGGCAGGAAGAACGGCTTCATGAGGGATTTCGGCATGTGCCGCATCTGCTTCAGGGAGCTCGCGAACGACGGCCTCATCCCGGGCATAAAGAAGTCGTCTTGGTAGAGATTAAAAGATTTAGGCAGTAGAGTTCGGAAGAAAACTCCAGTCACGACCGAACGCTAGACGCTAAACAACATGAGAGACCCAATTTCAAACCTTATAACGAACCTCAAGAACGGCAGCGCCGCGAAGAAAGACGCCGTCGCCGTTCCGCATTCGAATTTCACGGAATCCGTCGTCGAAGCCCTTTCGCGCAAAGGCTATGTGAAGCCTGGAGTGAAGAAAGGTAAGAAAGTCCAGAAGACCCTCGAGGTCGGCCTCATATATGTGAACGGCAAGGCGCGCATCAACGACGTCAAACGCCTTTCGAAGCCTTCGAAGAGGCTCTATAAAGGCTACTCCGAGATCTTCCCGGTAAAGCAGGGCTACGGATCGACGTTCGTTTCGACGCCGAAAGGCATCCTTTCGGACGACGAGGTCCGCAAGCAAAAGGTCGGCGGCGAGATCCTTTTCCAGATCTGGTAATACTTTCAATATCCATATGTCACGCGTAGCGAAAAAGCCCATAATCATCCCAGAGAAGACCGCCGTATCGGTCGAGGGCCAGACCGTGTCCGTAAAGGGACCTCTCGGCGAGATGTCCCGCGTCTTCAAGCCGGGCGTCGCTTTCAAGATAGACAACGGCTCCGTCATGGTCACCCTCGGCCGTCCGGAAGACTACATGCTCGTCGGAACGTACGCGTCGCACCTCAAGAACATGATCAAAGGCGTGACGGCAGGCTTCACCAAGAAGCTCATCGTCGAAGGCATCGGCTTCAAATCGGATGTCAAAGGCGCCAAGCTCGACCTTTCTCTCGGATTCTCGCATCCTATATCCGTCGAGATCCCGAAGAACCTCAAAGTGACCGCCGAGAAGAACATCATCACCATATCGGGCGTCTCGAACGAGCTCGTCGGCGAATTCGCTTCGAAGATCCGCGCCCTGAAGAAGCCGGAACCATATAAGGGCAAAGGCATCCGCTACGAAGGCGAGGTCATCCGCAGGAAGCAGGGCAAAAAGGCCGCGTAATCCATAGCATAGAGCCATCAAATTCCCATGAAAAAGAATATTAAAAAGCAGAAGAGGACCAGGCGACACGTAAAGATCAGGACGCGCGTCTCGGGCACGGCCGAGATCCCGCGCCTCGCCGTATTCCGCTCGAACAAATTCATGTACGCCCAGCTCATCGACGACGCGAACGCGAAGACGCTCGCTTCGGCGTCGACCCTGCCTAAAAAGGCGGCGAAGGCTTCCAAGAAAGGCGTAAAGAAGGTCGACGCGGCCGCCGCCCTCGGCAAAGCCATCGCCGAGAAAGCTCTGGCTCTCAAGGTGAAGTCTGTCGTCTTCGACCGAGGAGGCTTCGGCTTCAAGGGCCGCGTCAAGGCTCTGGCCGACGGCGCTCGGGAGGGAGGACTTAAGTTTTAATACAATCCATTATGAATCCAGAAACAGAAAATAAGAACGCACCGGCACCTGTCGCCCCATCGGCGCCTGTTTCTGCTGCTCCGAGGGACAACCGCGATTTCCGCGGCCCTCGCCAGGGCGGAGCGGGAGGACGCGGCGGCCGCGGCCCTCGAAAGGGCGATTCTCGCGCGCCTCGCACCAAGCCTGAATTCGATTCCGTGATGCTCAACATCCGCCGCGTAGCCCGCGTGGTCTCCGGCGGCCGCCGCTTCGCTTTCTCGGTCGCGCTCGTCGCAGGCGACAGGAAAGGCAGGGTAGGCGTCGGGCTCGGCAAGGCCGGCGACACCGCCCTCGCCATAGACAAGGCGACCCGCCACGCTAAAAAGAACATGATCAAGGTCAACACGACCAAGGACATGTCCATACCTCATGAGGTGTCCGCGAAATATTCTTCGGCCCGCATCGTCATCAGGCCGGTGAAGGACCGCGGCCTCGTCGCCGGATCCGCGGTGCGAACGGTGCTCGAGCTCGCCGGCGTGAAGAACGTCGCCGCGAAGATCATCTCTCCTTCGAAGAACAAGCTCAACATCGCCCGCGCGACGATCGACGCCCTTCAGAACCTCACCCTCGTCCGTCCTGCCGGCGTCAAAAACGATAAATAAACCGCCATGCAAACCCACGATCTCAAACGAAAGACCCCTAACTATAAAGCAGCCCAGGTAGGCCGAGGCGGCAAGCGCGGCAAGACCTCCGGCCGCGGAACGAAAGGCCAGGACTCGCGTTCCGGCCACAAGAAGCGCCCTGAATTGAGGGACTTCATCAAACGCATCCCGAAGCTCCGCGGCCAGGGTAAGAGCGGCGCTCTCAATTCCTTCGTGCCGAGGGCCGTTCCGGTGCCTCTTTCCGCTCTCGAGAAGAATTTCAAGGCGGGCGACCGCGTAGAGCCGAAGTCGCTTCTCAAAAAAGGCCTCATCGAGATGATCAACGGCAATTTCCCTCGCGTGAAGATCCTCGGAGACGGGGAAGTCACCATCAAGCTCGTCATATCGGGCGTCGAGGTGTCCGCTTCGGCGAAAGCCAAGCTTGAAAAGGCCGGCGGAACGGTGCATGCTTAGGCTGTCCCTCCAAACCGCATGAACGCATTTTTCGAAAAACTCTCCCACGTATTCCGCGACAAGGGCTTGCGCAAGCGCATCCTTTTCGCCGTTGTCGCCCTCGTCGTCTTCAGGCTCCTCACCACGATCCCGATCCCGGGCATCGACACGGCGAAACTGGCGTCGCTTTTCGCCAATAGCCAGTTCCTCGGCCTCCTCAACATATTCTCCGGCGGCGGCCTTTCCAATCTTTCGATCGTCATGCTCGGCGTCGGCCCGTACATCACCGCGTCGATCATCATGAACCTCCTCACGATCATGTCGCCGAGGCTCAAGGCCATATATCAGGAAGAAGGCGAGGCGGGCAGGGCTAAATTCGCCCAGTATTCGCGCAGGCTCGCTCTGCCTCTCGCCCTCATCCAGGCATTCTCTTTCATAGTCATATTCCAGAGGCAGGGCATCATCGCGGACCTCACCCCGATGTCGCTCCTCCTCAACGTATCCATCATCGCCGCAGGCTCGATGTTCCTCATGTGGCTCGGCGAGCTCATCACGGAGTTCGGTCTCGGCAACGGCACGTCTCTCATCATATTCGCCGGCATCGTATCGCGCCTTCCGCAGGGCATATCCGGCGCTTTGGCGTCGTATGATCCGAGCCAGCTTCCTATATATGTCGCCGTGCTCGCCCTCGCTCTCGTCGTCATCTACGGCGTCGTCGTCGTGACCGAAGCCGAGAGGCCGATCCCCGTCACCTACGCCAAGCAGGTGCGCGGCATGAAAGTCTACGGCGGCGTATCGACATATCTTCCTCTGCGCCTCAACCAGGCGGGCGTCATTCCGATCATATTCGCCCTTTCTATCCTTCTTTTCCCGCAGATGGCGTTCAACTTCCTGGCGGCATCGGCGAATCCGGCGCTCAAGCACATATCGTCCGTCGGGCTCTCTCTCATCAACACGGCATGGCTCTATAATTCCGTCTATTTCCTCCTCGTCTTTGTCTTCACCTACTTCTACACGGCGGTGACGTTCGATCCGCTCCAGATATCGGAGAATCTCCAGAAGTCCGGCGCGTTCATCCCCGGCGTCCGTCCGGGACAGTCGACGGCTGAATACCTTTCGAAGATCGTCACGCGCATCACGCTCGTCGGCGCGCTCTTCCTCGGCGTGATCGCGGTCCTGCCTCTCATATTGAAATCGGTCTCCGGCATAACCACGCTCGCCATCGGCGGCACGGCCCTTCTCATCGTCGTATCCGTCGTCCTCGACGTGGTGAAAAAGCTCGACGCGCAGGTATCGATGAGGGAATATTAAAAAGAAGGCCGCCCGGGCTCCAAGCCGGGCGGTTTTTTCGTTTTTAGGCTACACTATCGGAATGGATCCCACGACAGTCATATTCTTCGGCAAGTCCGGAGCAGGCAAAGGCACCCAGGCGGTGCTTCTTATAAAGACGCTCGAAAGGCTCGATGCGGCCAAAAAGGCGCTCTATGTCGAGACGGGCCAGAGATTCCGTAATTTCGTCGAGACCAGCCCTTCGTTCATCGCTACGAAAACCAAAGAAGTCATGATGGCGGGCAAATTCATGCCGCCTTTCATGCCGATCTGGAATTGGACAGGGCTCCTCATCGACGAGCTTAAGACCGGCACCGAGCATCTCGTATTCGACGGCGTCTGCCGCCAGCCCGAAGAGGCGCCCATTCTCGACGGCGCCCTGCAGTTTTTGGGCCGCGGCAAGCCGATCGTCATACTCCTCGACGCGCACCATGAAGAAGTGACGAAGCGCCTTTTAAAGCGCGGCAGGTTCGACGACAAGCACGACAAGATCGCAGAACGGCTCCGCGAATTCGAAAAAGGCGCCATGCCGTCGGTGAATTACTTTAAAAAGAGCCCTCATTGCAAATTCGTCACGGTCGATGGCAATCAGTCCATAGAAAAAGTGCACGAGGACGTGCTCAGGGCGCTCGGCATACACGGAAGGATGTAGAAATACGATGGCCGTAAAGATCAAAACCAAAGAAGACATAGAGATCCTCCGCGAAGGAGGCAGGAGGCACGCGTTCATATTGAACGAGGTCGCCAAAGCCGTCGCGCCCGGCGTTTCGACCAAGACGCTCGACGACATCGCGGCGCGGCTGATAACCGAAGGCGGCGACACGGCGGCATTCCTCGGCTACAAACCCTACGGCGCCAAGCGCCCGTATCCGGCGAGCCTCTGCGTGTCGGTGAACGACGCGGTCGTTCACGGCATACCGAACGAAGAGCCGTACATTCTCCAGGAAGGCGATATCGCGTCCCTCGACCTTGGGCTTGTCCATCGCGGGCTCGTCACGGATATGGCGATCACCGTTCCCGTCGGCGCGATCGACGCCGAAGCGAAAGAACTGATACAGACGACCAAGTCCGCCCTTGAAAAAGGCATCAAGGCCGCCAAACCCGGCCATACGACGGGCCACATCGGCGAAGCGGTAGAATCGCTCGTCGCTCCGCTCGGCTACGGCATCGTCCAAGAGCTCGCAGGCCACGGCGTCGGCTATAGCGTCCACGAGGATCCGTACGTGCCGAACTACGGAACGGCGGGCGAAGGCGAACCTCTCGTCCCGGGCATGGTCATCGCCATAGAGCCGATCTTGAACGAAGGCACGGAAAAGATATTTCTCTCCTCTTCC
>JAIFWQ010000056.1 GCA_019661795.1 Candidatus Parcubacteria bacterium
CCCCGTCGAAGTGATTCGCTGAGATGTTACTCTCTCCCCTGTTTTTCGTGCGCAGGAGACGGGCCACTTCGCTGTCTTTTTCGGCATAGCTCGCTTCGCAGCCGGCTGTCGCGAAAAGATACTTCTGTTCGATCTCCGTGTCGGTCAAAGAGATAGGCGACACCACGTCGACCTGCTCCAAGACCGAGCTCATAAAAAGCTGGTTGTTTGGCTGACTTATTGCAAGGTTCATGATCCCCTCAACTCTATCGAGCCGGAGGTACTCTATCAATATCGACAAAGGCAAGCCTTTGTTCTGGAATAAAAAGCGGGAGGGGTTATTTCGCCCTGACCTTGAGAGTGAACGACGCGGTCTTCCCTTGCACCTTTATGTCTATCCTGTGCTCGCCCGTTTCTTTTATCGGCTTGTCGAGCTGTATGAATTCAGGCAGGAGGTCTACGCCCGTCTTTTCCCTGACCAGAGGCGCGATCTCGGCGGCGTGGAGGCCGGCGAAGAGGTGGCCTTTTTCGTTCGCGTCCGCCGTGATCTCGACGACCGCGTCATGGATCGATTTGAGGTTCTTGGCGAGAAGGTCTTCTTTTATCTTCCTTTCGGCTTCCTCCTGCTTCTTGACCAGGGCGACGCGAGAAAGGACGCCTGCGGTGGCGACTTCGGCCGCGCCCTGCGGGATCAGGCTGTTGAGGGCGAATCCGTCGGCGACGGTCTTGATGTCATGCTTCTTTCCGACGCCTTTGATGTCTTTGGTCAATACGATTTTCATGGGACTGTTTTGGATTAAGGTCTCTGGATAGTAGCCTACGGCTCCTTCGAAAGCAACTGGACGGCTTTGTCCATCTGTTTGTCGTTCTTGTTCCGTATGTCTTCATCGGTGAGAGGCACGACATGATCAGGCATGATGCCCAGCTTGGATATCGAGTGGCCGAGGGGCGTGAGCCATTTCGCGACCGTGACCTTCAGGGACGTGTCCGCCGTGATCGGCACGAGCTCCTGTACAGAGCCTTTGCCGAAGGTTTTGGTGCCGACGAGCGTCGAGCGTCGCCCTGCCGTTCTCGGAGAGAGCGCCGGCGAGGATCTCGGATGCGGAAGCTGATCCGGCGTCCACGAGTATGATCATGCGCAGCCTGTCGGTGAATATGTTGTAGCCCTTGCTTCGATAGACGGTCTCTTCCCTGCCCTTGCTGAATTCCTCGCGCACGACGGTTTTGCCCGACGGCAGGAACCATGACGCCATGTCGACAGCCGCGTCGAGATAGCCGCCGGGATTGCCGCGCAGATCGATAATGAGCTTGTGCGAGCCGGAATCGATGAATTCCTTAAGGGCGTTCCTGAAGAGGTTCGCCGAATTTTCGGTGAAGCTGTAGAGAGAGATGACGAATATGCCGTCTTTGCGCAGGCCGGTTCCGCCATTGTCCGAGCCGCCCGCGGACGCTACTTCGTCTTTTTTGACCGTGCGCACCGTCGGCAGGTCTATTTTGGCCCGTGTTATGACGATCTCGATCGGGGTTTTGACGCCTTCGCGGCCGATGGTGAGCTTGACCTTCGTTCCCGCCGCGCCGCGGATAAGGCCGACGGCCTGTTCAGTCTGCATGCTGATGGAATCGGTGCCGTCGATCTTCAATATATAGTCGCCGGTCTTCACGCCCGCCTTTTCAGCCGGAGAGTCTTTGATCGGCGAAACGACGACGAGCCGGCCGTCTTTTATGCCGACCTCCATGCCGACGCCTTCGAATTTGCCCGATATCTCCGAAGCGAATATCTTCGATTCGGCCGGCGGAAAGAATACGGTATACGGATCGCCGAGCGACGATGCCAGACCTTCGATGGCGCCGTAGACTTTATCCTGATCAGGCGTCGACGTGCCGGCGTATTTGTCGTTTATGACGTTCCAAGCCCTCCAAAAAGCAGAAAAATCCACGGAGGAAGGCTTGCCGTTGTCCTTGTTGGCGACATCCGCGATGAGGCTTTCCGGCGGCACTGACACGCTGCCCGACCTCCAGCCGACGAAAAACGATATGCCGATCACGGCAAGAAGGATGAGGGCGAGAGAAAGTCGTTTTGAGTGATTCATGGGCACGATTATAGCATGGTATTATTATGGCCATGGTAAATACATATACGTACAAAAAGGTCACGTGGGTGGACCTCGAAAATCCCACCCGGGACGAAGTCCGCAGCCTGATGCAGGCGTACGATATACATCCTCTCGCGGCCGAAGAGCTCGTCCTGCCCACCGTCCGGTCGAAAGTCGACAAATACGACGATTTCATCTATCTCATCCTCCATTTTCCCGCCTGGAAGCATTCCCACAAAGAGACGACGCAGGAGATCGACTTCATCATAGGCAAAAATTTCATCGTCACGGCGCGATACGACACGATCGACCCTCTCCACAAGTTCTCCAAGATGTTCGAGGTCAATTCGGTGCTCGACAGGAACAGCCTCGTCGGCGAACATGCCGGCTATATGTTCTATTACATGATCCGCGAGCTCTATCGGTCGCTCGTCGACGAGCTCGAATCGATGGATGACGCCCTGGCGGACATCGAACAGAAGACGTTCATGGGCCGCGAGCGCGAGATGGTGTTCGAATTGTCGAACGCGTCGCGCGAGATCCTGTCGTTCAAGCACGCGACGGCGCTCCACAAAGACATGCTCGCGTCGTTCGCGTCCGCGGCGCGGCATTTTTTCGGCGCGGGATACGATCATTATATGGAGTCGATCCAGAGCGAATGCCTCCGGGTGGAGAAAACCATACAGGGCCTGTCAGAATCGCTCTCTGAACTGCGCGAAACGAACGATTCGCTCCTCGAGGCGAAACAGAACAAGATCATGCTCACCTTCACGTCCGTGACGATCATATCGTCATTCCTCAATATCATGGCGTCGTGGTTCCTCATCGAATCGCCGGATAATCCGGTCAAACATATGCCCCATGAATTCTGGTATGCCGGCCTGCTCATGCTCGTCGTCGCCGTCGTGCTCGCCGCGTTTATGAAAGTCAGAAAATGGCTTTAATCTATCTTCACAATACGCTGTCGGGCAAAAAGGAGCCGTTCGCGCCGGCCAAAAAGGGCTTTTTTGGTTTTTTGAGGCGGCCGAAGGTCGGCATGTATCATTGCGGGCCGACGGTCTATAACTATGCCCATATCGGCAATCTGCGAGCGTACGTATTCGCCGACACGTTGAAGCGGCTCGTGAAAGCGGCCGGATATTCCGTAAAGCAGGTCATAAATATCACCGACGTCGGGCATCTGACGAGCGATGCGGATACAGGCGAAGACAAAATGGAGAAAGCCCGCAGGCGCGAGCACAAATCCGCGTGGGATATCGCAAAATTCTATACGGAGGCGTTCTTTTCGAATCTCGCCGACCTCAACATCGACACTGCCGGTACGAAATTCCCGCGCGCCACTGATTTCATACGGGAACAGATACGGATGGTCGCTCTGCTCGAGAAGAAAGGTTTCGCTTATCGGACATCCGACGGCATCTATTTCGATACGGCCAAATTCCCCGATTACGGCAAGCTCGGCGACATAGATATCGCGGGCATACGCGAAGGCGAACGCATCGGCAAGAACGCTGAAAAAAGGAATCCGACGGATTTTGCCCTCTGGAAATTATCGGCGGCGCAGGGCGGCGGGTCGGCGGGCGAAAAGCGCGATATGGAATGGGATTCGCCGTGGGGCGTCGGTTTTCCCGGCTGGCACATCGAATGTTCGGCTATGGCTTCCGCCCTGCTCGGCATCCCTGTCGACGTCCATACTGGCGGCATCGACCACATTCCGGTCCATCACAACAACGAGATCGCGCAGTCGGAAGCCGCATTCGGCAAAGAATTCGTCCGCTACTGGCTCCACTCTGCGTTCGTGAACATCGAAGGCGGCAAGATGGCCAAGTCCGAGGGCAATTTCATCACGCTCGATACCCTGAAAGAACGGGGCTTCTCTCCCCTCGCCTATCGATATTTTTTGCTCGGCGCTCGCTATTCGACGCCGCTTAATTTTACGTGGGAGGCTTTAGAGGCGGCTCAAACCGCATACAAGCGGCTCAAGCAAACGATCGCGCAGGGCGAATATTTTCCTAAAGGTACGAGCATGGCCAAAGAGATCCCTCTCGATTATTCGAAAAAGCTTTTGGATCTGATCTCTGATGATCTGAATACGCCCGCGGCTCTTGCGCTTTTGCACGATCTACTCGAAGACGAGGAATTAAAATGGTCAGAGAAAAAGAAGCTCCTGCGCGAATTCGATTCGTTGCTCGGATTAGATCTCCTTTCGAAAGGAAAGGAAAGAGAAATCCCCGTCGAAGTCCAGAAGCTCGCGGACGAACGCGCCCGCGCCCGCGCCGCGAAAGATTGGAAAAGGTCCGATGAATTGCGCGATGAGATCGCCAAGCTCGGTTTCGAAGTCAAAGACACGCCTGAAGGCCAAAAAATAAGTTAAAATTCAGCCGCCAGTTTTTAATCCCCACCTTCTCAACACGTTAAGAACTTTTCATACTTTCTTTATCTTTCCTTTATGGTGCTAAAATAGCATCATCATGCAGCGAAAAGGCGATCACATCCGCATACCT
>JAIFWQ010000057.1 GCA_019661795.1 Candidatus Parcubacteria bacterium
GAGGGAAAGGAAGCATGCCGGCTTCGAGCTCAAGAGATTCCTCTTCGAGCATCTTTCGCTGTCGGGGCACGAAGTGCGCGATATGGGCGCCAAAAAATACGACCCCGAAGACGACTATCCGGATTTCATATCTCTGGCCGCCAAAGAAGTCGCGCGCGAACCGGGCGCGTTCCGCGGCATCGTCATCGGCGGATCAGGGGAGGGCGAAGCGATCTGCGCCAACAAATTCTACGGCGTCCGCGCGGCCGTCTATTACGGCGGCAATACTGACATCGTCAGGCTTTCGCGCGAGCATAACGACGCGAACGTGCTCGCCTTGGGCGCGAGATTCCTGTCGCCCGGCGACGCTCTAAATGCGGTGAACCTGTGGCTCACGACGCCGTTCTCGGGCGATGAACGGCACAAGCGCCGCATCGCCAAGCTTTTCAATATCGCGCATAAATAGCACATAATCGCGCTTCGCGCCCAAAACACATGGCCGACATAATCCCCGCCATACTTCCGAAATCATACGACGAGCTCGCGGAAAAGCTCGACATCGCCGCCGGACACGCGTCCGCGGTGCAGATCGACATCTGCGACGGCGCATACGTGCCGAACCGCACATGGCCGTATCTGAAAGGCATCGATGCTGACGGAAACGCCGCCGACGCCATATTCGCGGACATCCTGGCGCAGGAAAAGGCCTTGCCCCATTGGGAAGAGATCGATTTCGAATTCGACCTCATGGTCCGCGGCGCGCATGAAAAGATCCCCGACTTCATATCCGCCGGCGCGTCCCGCATCATCGTGCACAAAGGAAGCGTGAGCGACGAAGAGCTCGCGAGCATCGTCCGCGACTACGGCAAGCATTCCGAAGAGCTCGGGCCGTTCGACGTCGAGCTCGGCATCGCTCTCATGCCCGGCGCCGATCCGGACGCGATCGCCCGATCGATCGGCGATATCGCGGGCACGATCCATTTCGTCCAGGTCATGGGAATAGCCAAGATCGGCTTCCAGGGCCAGCCGTTCGACGAACGCTCGATAGGGCTCGTAAAAGCCCTTAAAAGCCTCTATACGGGCCTTCCTGTGGCGGTAGACGGCGGAGTCAGCGTCGACACAGCCGCGCGCCTTTTGGACGCCGGCGCGGACCGGCTCGTCGTGGGCAGCGCTCTCTTCGGAGAGGTGGATTTCTCTGGTACACTAAGAGAGTTCCAAGCCCTCTAAATGCCCCTTTCAGATCAAAAAATAAAAGATCTCGAGCTCCGCGCCAATTCGATCCGCGAATCGATCATCGGCATGCTTCTTGAGGCGGGTTCGGGCCATACCGCCGGGCCTCTCGGCATGGCCGACGTGTTCGCGACCCTCTATTTCCATGCGCTCAAGCACGATCCGCGCCGGCCAGACTGGCTAGACCGCGACCGCATCGTGCTTTCGAACGGTCATATCTGTCCCGTTCTCTATGCGACCATGGCGCATGCCGGATATTTTCCTGTCGATGAATTGAAGACTTTGCGAAAGTTCGGATCGCGCCTTCAGGGGCATCCTCACCGCGAATTCCTGCCGATGATAGAGAATTCATCGGGACCTCTCGGTTCCGGACTCGCCCAGGCGGTCGGCATGGCTTTGGCCGATCGCATCGATCACGGCCGATCGACCAGCCGCCGCATCTATTGCCTCATGAGCGACGGCGAGCACGACGCGGGCAATACGTGGGAGGCGGTGCTTTTGGCGGGGAAGGAGAAGCTGAACAATATCGTCGCCATCGTCGACAGGAATAACATCCAGATCGACGGATATACGGAAGACATCATGCCGCTCGAGCCGTTCGCGAACAAATACATGACGTTCAACTGGCACGTGATCGAGATCGACGGGAACGATATTCGCGAGATCGCTCGCGCTCTCGACGAAGCGAAGACCATTTTCGAAAAGCCGACGGTCATCGTCGCTCATACCATTCCGGGCAAAGGCGTCGCCGAATTCGAGCGCAAATACGAATGGCACGGCAAAGCGCCGAGCAAAGCGGAGGCAGACATGGCCCTGAAAGAATTGCGGACGCTCGGCGGCCGTATAAAGAGCGAACATGAGTAATAAAGCGGGGTTTTGATTTGCATTAGACAAGAAGCGGCCCAAATCAAAGCCGGTGAATTTTAACCAATTTTTCGTTAAAATTCACCGGCTCGGGTTTTGCTACCAAGAACAATTTTGAGCTCTTTTTAAATTTAATTTTCCCCTGATATGAAAATCTATACCCTTCAAGACCTACGACCGATTTCGCGCACTCTTGGCCTCAGCGATGCCGAGCATAGGATTCTGACTTCGCTGTCCTCTGGATATTCAAAATTCGTCTCAAAAATGGCGGAACAAGCCGGGGTCCCGCGCAGCTCTGTGCAGTATTTACTGGGCAAGCTGAAAAAACGGGGCCTGGTCGAATCTCATTCGACTATCACTCCTTACTGGGGTAAACGTATCGGTGAACCGAGAAGGATCTTATGGAGATCGGATATCGTCAAAATCGCTCGCCGCATGGAAAATGTCGCTCGTGATATAATTTCACTAACGAAGCACCAGCCAAAACAATGGTCTCTCCCCAGCAAAAACTGAATCCGAAAGTATTCGACGCAGACGTCGAGCAGGTCCCGATCCGCAAAGGCTTCGGCGAGGGGCTCGTCGCGGCGGGCGAGGCGGATCCGCGCGTCGTCGGCCTCTGCGCCGACCTCACCGAATCGACGCAGATGCACCTTTTCAAGGCGAAATTTCCCGAGAGATTCGTCGAGATCGGCGTCGCCGAACAGAATCTGGCGACGGTCGCTTCGGGCATGGCGGCCATGGGCAAGATACCTTTTTTAAGCTCCTACGCCGTCTTTTCGCCCGGCAGGAATTGGGAGCAGATCCGCACGACCATCGCATACAATAATAGGCCGGTGAAGATCATCGGTTCGCACGCTGGCATTTCCGTCGGCCCTGACGGCGGGTCGCACCAGGCGCTCGAAGACATGGCCATCACCCGGGCTCTGCCGAATATGACGATCATATCGCCCTGCGACGCGATCGAAGCCAAAAAAGCGACCATCGCCGCTGCCAAAACCGTTTCGCCGACGTATATCCGCCTGGCCCGCGAAAAAACGCCCGTCATCACGACCGAAGACACGCCTTTTGAGATAGGGAAGGCGCGCATCTTGTTCGAACCGGTGGCGGGGAAGCCCGATGTCGCCATCATCGCCACGGGCGCTCTCGTCCACAAGGCTCTCGTCGCCGCGAAGGAACTGGAAAAGCAAAAAATCGGCGTCACGGTCGTGAATCTAGCGACGATCAAGCCGTTCGACGGCGATACGCTGCTCCGCGTCGCGAAATCCGCAGGCGCGGTCGTCACGGTCGAAGAGCATCAGGTCGCCGGAGGCATGGGATCGGCCGTCGCCGAATTCCTGGCCGCGAACGCGCCGATGCCGATCGAATTCATAGGCGTTCATGACCGGTTCGGCCAGTCAGGCAAGCCGGACGAGCTCATCGAGCACTACGGCATGGGGGTGTCGCACATAAAAGAAGCGGCGCTGAAGGCGACAAAGAGGAAATAAAAAAACGCGGCCCTCGCGGCGTTTTACTT
>JAIFWQ010000058.1 GCA_019661795.1 Candidatus Parcubacteria bacterium
TCGGAGGCCGACGGGCCGAGAGGGAGCGCGCGGGTCAGGGACCCGCGACGCGTGCTCCGAGAAGACGTGCCGGATTCTCCTTTGTCTATGAGGATTTTTATGGTATTTTGGGCCAGCATATGGACATCTCTCGAATACGAAATTTCTCTATCATAGCCCACATAGACCACGGCAAATCGACGCTTGCCGATCGTTTGCTTGAGATAACGGGCACGATCGAAAAGCGCAAGATGCAGGAGCAGGTGCTCGATTCGATGGAGCTCGAGCGCGAGCGCGGCATCACCATCAAAATGCAGCCGGTGCGCATGAGATATTCGCTCGGGGGATCTGACGCTTTCGCCGGCGAATACGTCATGAACCTCATCGACACGCCGGGGCATATCGACTTTTCATACGAAGTCTCGCGCGCCCTGAAGGCCGTCGAAGGTTCGATCCTTCTCGTCGATGCGACGCAGGGCGTGCAGGCGCAGACGCTCACGACGCTGAACATGGCGCGCGAATCGGGTCTCGTCATCATTCCTGTCGTCTCGAAAATAGATTCGCCTCTGGCACGGACGGATGAGGTGAAGGTGGAGATCGCCCAGCTCCTCGATATCGACCTCGATACCATCCTCGGCGTGTCGGGGAAGACGGGCGAAGGCGTGCCGGAGCTCCTCGCCGAGATCGTGAGGCGCGTACCCGCGCCGAAAACAGAGCTCGCGGCAGGAGAGGCGAAGGATTTTCGTTCGCTCGTCTTCGACTTTCAATATTCGAACCACCGCGGCGTGACGGTCTATACCCGCGTCATGGACGGCCAGGTCAAAAAAGGCGACACCCTTTTGTTCCGCGTGGCCGAGGAGACGTTCATAGCGAACGAGGTCGGCATATTCTCTCCCGACGAGACGCCGAAGGAAACGCTGTCCGCAGGCGAGATCGGCTATATCGTCACGGGCGTCAAAGAGCCGGGCATCGCATCGGTGGGAGACACGATCACGATCGTGCGCTCTGCATTGCCGGCGCTTCCGGGCTATATGAAGCCGTTTCCCGTCGTCTGGGCCTCTATATATCCTGAAAGCCAGGACGATCTGACCATGCTCCGGCAGGCGCTCGGCAGGCTGTCGCTTTCCGATTCGGCCTTCACATACGAAGAAGAGTCGTCCGGCACGCTCGGCCGCGGCTTCCGCTGCGGATTCCTCGGCATGCTCCATCTCGAGATCATCACGGAACGCTTGCGCCGCGAATTCAGCCTCAACCTCGTCGTCACGACGCCATCCATCACCTACAAAGTCACGTTCAAGAACGGAAAATCCGACATCATCTATTCGCCGCCCCTGTTTCCGGACGAAGGCGAGATCGAGCGCATCGAAGAGCCGTGGGTCAGGCTGAAGATCATCACGCCGAACTCGTATATCGGGCCTTTGACGCAGGTCATATTCGAGCACGAAGGCACTGCCGACCACATGGACACGTGGGGCGCCGCCAACATGGCGAGGACCGTGATCACGGTCGACATGCCTTTGCGCGAGCTCATGCGCAACTTCTTCGACGCCGTCAAATCCGTCACTTCCGGCTATGCGTCGATCTCATACGAGCCGACGGGCATGAAGATCGCCGACGTCGCCCGCCTCGACATACTCATCGGCGAAGAGGTCGTGCCCGCATTCACGCGCATCGTCGCCCGCGCAAAAGCATATGACGAAGCGGAAGCGGCCGTGGAGAAGCTCGAGCGGATATTGCCGAAACAGCTCTTCGTGACGAAGATCCAGGGCAGGGCCGGAGGCAGGATACTGGCGTCGAGGACGCTCGCCGCCCTTAAAAAGACCGTTACGGCGCATCTTTCGGGCGGCGACATCAGCCGCAAGAAAAAGCTCTGGAACATCCAAAAAGAAGGCAAAAAGCGCATGCTCGAACGGGGACAAGGCGACATCAACATACCTCAAGAGGTGTTCGTGAAGATGATGCGGATGAGGGAATAGCCGGCAAAAGGCCGATGCCCGCAGGGCGCTATCGATAGAGCGACGGAATGTAGAGCATGATCATCGATATGACGATCAGCACGACCAAGACGGTCCAGACGATATTCAATTTCTTTCTATGATTCGGGTCTATGAACATGGTGATATGATTATATCATGAGAGAGTACCAGGAACGCCGCCGATTAAAGAGATTTCTCCATTCGCGATACGCCATCGCGGCTTTGGCCGTCCTCTGCCTGCTTTTGACCCATGCGGTCTGGGGCGCATATCAGAAATATCGCAAAAGCGGCGACATATCGGAAAGGATCCGGTCGGACGTGGAGTCCCTCGAAGCGCGGCAGGCGTCTTTGAGCCAGTCCATCAACGCTCTGGACACCGTCGAAGGCAGGGAAAAGGAGATCCGCGACCGATTCGGCGTGGTCAAAGACGGCGAACGGATGGTCGTTCTGGTCGACGACAGCTCGACGGACAGGCAGTCGGCGTCTGCCGCAGGCAGCGGAGGCTGGTGGTCGAAACTCATCGGCATATTCGGGTTTTAAAGCCGCCGGAGGTCGTGTATAATATCCGAATATGAAAAAAGTAGAGATATATTCGACCCCTGTCTGCACCTATTGCGCGGCCGCCAAGGAATTCTTTAAGAAGAACAACGTGCCGTACACCGAATACGACGTAGCCTCCGACCAGGCCAAAAGGGCGGAGATGCTCGAAAAGTCCGGCCAGATGGGCGTGCCCGTGATCGATGTCGGCGGTGACATCGTGGTAGGTTTCGACGAGAAGATACTCCGGGAGCTTCTTGTGATATAGTGCTTTTTGCGCCCCCGTAGTTCAATGGATAGAACGGCTCACTCCTAACGAGCTGATGTAGGTTCGATTCCTGCCGAGGGCACCATACGCCTTGTTTTTAAGCCTTTTTTCGATATACTATCCCACATGAACCCTGAAGAGCGACGCATGCTGGAAGAGACCCGCGAGCTGGTCGAAGAGAATACGGTCATATTGCGCCGGATCCAGAGATCGCAGAGAATGGGCCTGGCGTTCCGGGCGATCTATTGGGTCGCCATCATCGCGGCGACGTATGGCGCATACTTTCTCATCCAGCCGTATGTCGATAGCCTCAAGGGTTCTCTGTCGACGCTCGGTCTTTAAATTTTTAAGATCGCGGCAAAAGTCAGAATGCTTGGATAGCTCAGTTGGTAGAGCATTCCCCTGAAGAGGGAAGGGTCCCCAGTTCGAATCTGGGTCCAAGCACACATCAAGTCAGTCTAAGTTAGTTTGCAGTCAGTAAAACAAAAGCCAGAACATGCTTTCGAGGAGACTCTCGGAGCGTGAGGATGTGCCGGGGGCACATCCGTAAAGCGCGAGAGGGAGCGCCCGGCCTCCAAGGCCGGGACGCGTTCTCCGAGAAGGCATGTTCTGGCTTTTGTTTATACCGACTTCACCCTTAACTTATTCTGCTTGGACTTGTCTACTTTCGGTAATTTGATAGTAAGGAGGCCGTGGCGTTCGATCGCTTCCGCTTCCTCGACTTCGATCTCTTCAGGGAGCATGATCGTGCGCGAGAACGAGCCCCAATA
>JAIFWQ010000059.1 GCA_019661795.1 Candidatus Parcubacteria bacterium
GGAGAAGGAGAAGAGTCGCCTTGTCGGTCGAAAAGCTCCGCGAAAGCGAAGACGGCGGGAACGGCAAAGTCCAGGCGGATGCGAGCAGGGACATAACCAAGGCGATCCACGCGAGCAAGCGCATGGAAGCGTTCCTCCAGACGGCGCGCAAACAGCTCGATTCGGAGGACAAGAAATCGCTTTTTTCGGCGAACAAGGAGATATCCGACGCCATCGACCTTCTTTTGCACAAATCGCATAAAACGGGCGTCGAGATGCGATTCGTTTCTGGAGACGGCGCCAAAGAAGTCATGATATGGGGAAATCCGGTCAAATTCTTCCAGATCGCGGTCAATCTCATATCGAACGCGATCGATTCCTATGCGGACAAGCCGCCTGCCGATGGGAACGCAGCGAATGCGGCAGACATAGATGCCGTGACGATCAGGGTATCGGCGACCGCCAAGCGGGTGCGGCTCACGGTCGAAGACAAAGGCTGCGGCATCAAAGAAGAACTGCGAAAATCCATATTCGAGCCTTTCTTCACGACCAAACAGGACAGGCCGCGGAGCGAATGCGGCTTCGGGCTCGGCCTATCTACGGCGAAAGAGATCGTGGAAAGGGATTTTTCAGGCACGATCGAGCTCGAGACCGCGGAAGGCAAAGGCTCGAAATTCAGCGTCGTGATCCCTTTAGAAGCCCAGTGAATTCCACGGGACCGGGATCGCATAGGCCATGAGCAGGAAGCCGACGATGGCCATATTCTTCATGAACGATATGCGCTGGTTCGACTTCATCATAGGATCAGTCTCTTTCCAGTAATCGTGCATTTTGAACGTCACAGGAATCATGAAAAGGAGAAGAGCCGCCAGTCCCCACTGCGGAGCGACGCCGAAAAGAACGGAGAGTCCGCCGACGAGCATGAGCAGGCCTGAACCGACGATGGCTGTTTTCGGCGAAGGCAGGCCTTTCGATGCGGCATAGCCGACCATGTGCTCGGATTTAAAGATGTGATTGTACGCGTTCATGAGGAAATAGACCCCTACGATGGCGCGGCCGACGATAAATGCGATTGTCATATGATTTTTATTGCGATTAAACTTATTTCTGCTTCCTCCTATGGATCATGATCTGGTTGCCGTCAGGATCCTCGACGAGGACCATGGAGCATGACGGCCCGTCATACGGATCCATGAGGAAAGGCGTCCCGGCGTCTTTGAGGCGCTTCGCGAACGCGTCGAAATCGTCCACTTCGAGGGCGGCCGTGGCGCCGGTTTTTCCGGGCTTGAACTGCGGCGCGCCGGCGCCGATGACGAGACAATGTTCGCCACGCTCCCCTAGCCAGTATTCGATAAAGGCGTACGTATTGTCTTTTTCCATGACGCTCGCCGGTTTGAGACCGAGCGTGCCTTCATAGAATACCCGCGCCCGTTTGACGTCCGTGACGGCATATGCGACAAAGGCGATTTCGGTGATTTTCATGCGCTTTTTTAAATTAAAATCCTGATAGCCCATTATAATACGAAACCGCCCTCGAGAAGGGCGGTTCAGATGTGCTTTATTTATTTTTGTGACGGCTCGCTTTTAGATGCTTTGAGATGAAAAGGATTCAGGAGGTATTGTTGAAGGGGCTCAAATGCGGGCGAAAGAACATTTTCCGGCTTACCTGCGATTTCATACTCACATAATTTAAGAACAGTTAAACTGCTCCGGCGGCCCGACTCGCCGCCTGACTTTCAAGGTTTTGGCTTTTAAATACTCGCAACCGCTCTCCGGAGGGTAATAATTAATACGCAAGCAGTCGGCAGTTTGTTTCAATAATGTTCCGCCCGATCCTATTGCCAGATTTTGACAGATGAATACGCCTGGGGCGAATCGCAGCGCGGCGCGTCATAGTGCGCCCTGCCGGCGGCGTCGATAACAGGCACGCGCAAATAGCCGCCGTTCGTGGGCAATATCAGCCTTACATACGCGGCGGAAGACAGGGATGCGCCGCACCAATTGGACCATATGAAGCCGAGAGGCACGCCGTCGCCCGGCGCGAGGTCGGTATATGAATTCGCATCGGCGTTCCCGAGCTGGCCGACCGGAAGGACCTGATTTCCCGAAAGGATCTGGAGATAGACGTCATGGGAAAGCGAACAATTCGCCTTCGAAGA
Organism: Candidatus Parcubacteria bacterium; assembly: GCA_019661795.1. Classification (GTDB taxonomy): domain Bacteria; phylum Patescibacteriota; class Minisyncoccia; order Phycocordibacterales; family UBA6065; genus UBA6065. Next base: position 2,139 of record JAIFWQ010000059.1, read on the forward strand.
ATTAGTTATATTCAAAGTTCCGGACAAAGATCCGCTGGCTCCCTGCCAGTTCGCGGTGCCCGTGAGGTCGTTCGCCGTGCAGAGCGCCCATTTCAGCGATGTATTCGACGATACAGGGGTTGAAGAAGTCGCGGCGGTTTTTACGGGCGCGGCCGCTTTGGCCGGCGTTACAGACGTTTTTTTCGGAGCGGCCTTCGCCGTTACCGACGAAGATGCCGCCGTCGAGGTGGCCGTAGTCGTAGCATTCGACGCCGACGTCGTCGCGAGCGCCGCAGCCGCGGCGTCGGTGCCGTAACTCGCGCGGCGGATGTCCGTGAGCACCGCCACGAGCCCGATGGCCATGACGACGATGGCGAGCACCACCAGGCTCAACGTCGACGAATTTCCTTTTGTATTTTTCGTATTCATGGCTTTTTAAGCATTTCTTTTGCGCGTTCGAGCGGCTTTCTTGGCCGAAGCGCTCCGGGCGGCTTTCGGACGGCGGGCGCTCGCACGGCCTCCCTTTTTGCCGCCGATCCTGCCGCCTTTATGATACGGAGCGCGGTTCTCCCTGCCTCCGCCGCTTCCGCCTTTCTTGCCGCCGTGATGGACTTTGTTCACGGTCGCCCACGCCCGCTTCTCCGCTTCCTTTTCAGACACGCCGCGATGCTCATATCCTTTTTCGATATGCTCTGCTTGGCGTTTTTGCTTACTCGTGTATTTCGATTTGTCTCCTCTCGGCATCGTAGAAATAATCAGGCTTTCTACAATAATACTTTGAGGGAGAGTTTAATGTTTCGCGCCGGATTCGACGTATGTCTTGAGATTATCGAGGATCGACTGCCATCCGTTCTTTTGAAGCTCGATCGGATTGACGGTCTCGGCTTCGAACGTCTCGACGATGCGGGTCTTGCCGCCTTCTGCAGCGAAGACGACCGATACTTTTCTGCCGTCGCCTATGGTATAGGCTATCCGCGCATAAGGCGCGACTTCGTCGTACGTTCCTCCGAAATCGAAACCGGCGCTTCCGTCTTTCGCCTCCATCCTATAGTTGAATGTACCGCCGACCCTAAGATCATTTTCGGCCCGAGGCGTATGCCAGTCGGGAGACGCGTTATTCCAAGCCATGATGTGCTCGGGTTCGGTAAAGCATTCCCAGACTTTTTCGAGGGATGCTTCAATATCTATTTTGACTGTGATTTTTGTTAGCGACATAGGGGATGATGTTGGAACCTTTATTAGTTATAAAAGAAGAGGTCCCACCAACGCTCCCGGGTATCTAATCCGGAAGTTGCGCGTGTTGGTGGGACCAATGGTGTAAACATTATGCTGACCTCGGCCGACCATAAAATGATCGGCTACCCGTCTTAGCCTAAGTGGGCCGTTACCCCGCTCGAAGCTGATA
>JAIFWQ010000004.1 GCA_019661795.1 Candidatus Parcubacteria bacterium
GGTTTGAGCGTATTCGCCGCGCCGCCATCGCCCCGGCCGCTCCAATAGATGCCGAAGGCTATCAATGCTCCGGCGACGATGATCGCCACGGGGATCGAAAGGGAATGTTTTTGGTTGTCCATGCGTATATGATAACATTATTGAAAACGTATGAAATCTTTAACCCAAATATCCATGATAGGGAATCCGGCGCCGGATTTCGCCCTGAAAGACCAGGCAGGTAAGCTCCGGTCTCTTTCGGACTGGCGCGGCTCGTGGATCGTCCTTTATTTCTACCCCAAAGACATGACGTCCGGCTGTACGCTGGAGGCGCAGGAATTCCGCGACCATGAATACGAATTGGACGATCTCGGCGCGGAGGTCGTGGGCGTGTCCGCGGACAGCGTGAAATCCCATAAGGATTTTTGCGACAATCAGAATCTCGCGTTCACGTTGCTTTCCGATCCGGACGGGGAGGTCTGCCGCATGTACGATGTCTGGCGCGAAAAGAACGTTTTCGGCGCGAAGACCGCGGGCATCGAGCGTACCACATTTCTCATCGATCCCGAAGGCAAGATCGCCAAACTCTATTCGAACGTAAAGCCGATGGGGCATGCGATGAAAGTGATCGAGGATATCAAAGGGCTTGAGAAAAAGGTTAATTAATAAATATCGGCTACATCATTTTATGCATAAAAAAGCCGCGCGTTGCCGCGCGGCGTGATGGTCTGCTAGGCGTTTTCTAGTTCGGGATCGCGCTCCGGTTTCTCGTCCCGAATGAGATCAAGGAGCTTGCCGTGTTCGGTCAGCTGATAATGCTTTCCGACAACGAGTTCTGTCGCTTCGGTGAGCTTAACAAGCTTCGTACCGTAGTATTCTTTGAGCACGGCATAGAGCTTGTCTTTGCTCACGGCCATGACTTTGACCGTGTCGCCGATGCAGAACGCATCCATGATCTTGGCGGGACGGCCGCGCTGGTTCTTGATTTGGCGTTCAGTTTGCTTGGCTACTTGAATACCTATGCGCAATGCGCAAAAGATAGATGCGATGGCGATCACGGCGGACATAGATGCTTGAACGTATCTTTGATCCTCAAGCAAAACTCCGACTATAATCCAGAGAAAACTGGAAACCAAGATGAAACCTGCTTGTATGTAGACTTTTAGTATGTGCACTGCCGATCCTTTCGTGTGATGTTCAGACGATGGCGTATTCCTATTAGAAGCTCCGTGCCGAAGCACGCGTCTAAAAGGAGCCATCTATCTGTGAATTAGACTACAATATTAAACGTATATAGTCAAGATTACTCGGACCTAGAACCCGAGCGTGAACGTCATCGCGTTCGCGGTCTTTTTCTCCCAATCTTTCGTATCGAGCTTGATCTCTTTGACCGTCGGGCCGTCTTTGTACTTTAAATGGCCGTTCTTGAGGGCGTAGTCATAGATCTCTTTCGTGACTCTCACGTCGTCGGTGCAGTATTTGATGAGCTTGTCGATCTCGCCGTTCTTCCACCAGGTGATCGCCTCCAAACCATGCCCGCTTTTGCCCGCGCCGAGCGTCGCCTGCGCGATCGAATCCAATTTCAGCCGGAAGCCGAGCGATTTTTTGACCTCTTTCATGAGGTCGAGGCTCTTTATCTTCGTCAGATCGCCCGGATAGTATTTGTCCAAAAGGGGAATGTCGAAATGATCGCCGTTGAAGGTGATGAGCATGTCGGCGCTCTCGAGGATCGGCCAAAGCTTGCCGAGGTCTTCCTGGAGGAAGCTCTTGTACGTATCTGTTTCGTAGTCATACGTGCAGACGACGGATATATCGAGGTCGCGCGGGTCGTTCGAAGCGACATCCTGGAAGATATTCCTCGTTTCGATGTCGAACACTATCTTTCGCATGGGAGGCATTGTAGCATATCGATATGACAGAAGAACTGGCCGCCGGCAAAGACGCCGTGCTCAATCTCTATAAAAGGAAAAGCGAGACGCCGCTTCAGACGATCGAGCGGTACGTGAAGGCGCATCCGGAATACAAGGGCGCGAAGATGACCTATGCCGGGCGGCTCGACCCGATGGCCGAAGGCGTTCTCGTCGTGCTTTCCGGCGAAAAGAACAAGGAAAGGGAAGCCTACACGGGGCTCGACAAGGATTACGAATTCGAATTCGTTCTGGGCATGGAAACTGATACGTTCGACGTGCTCGGCAAGATCACGGCAGTGAAAGGAGCGCAGGCCGGACAGGCGACGGGCGCCGGAAACGAGAAGATCGTCAAAAGCGCCCTCGAAAAATACGTCGGGACGTTCGAGCAAAAGTATCCGCCCTATTCGTCGAAGGTGCTCAACGGCACGCCGCTCTTCGAGCTCGCGCGCCGGGGCGCGCTCGCCGAAAAAGACATACCGACGCACGAAGTCACGGCGTCGAAGATCGAGCTCGTATCCGCACGGACCGTATCGAAGGACGAATTCATCGAATCCGCGTTCGCCGCCATCAGTGCCGTCACGGGAGATTTCAGGCAGAAGGACATATTGAAGATATGGAACGCCTATTTCGCGACATCTCCTGCGGAATTCGCGATATATAAGGCGCGGGTCTCCTGCGGGAGCGGATTCTATGTGCGCCAGCTCGTATCCGACCTCGGCAAAGACCTCGGCACGGGAGCGGTCACGGTCTCGATCCTGCGGACGAGAGTGGGCACGTTCAAGATCGAAGATTCGATCCGATAGGGCTGCGAAAGACGATAAAAAACAGGGCGCCGCGCGCCCTGTTCTTCTTTTATATCCTCGACGTCAGGTTGACGTCTTCGATGAAGCTTTGCATGACCGGCTGGCGGGCGGCGATGCGCGCCGCGCTGTCCGATATGACGATCGCCGGCACGCTGCCGAGGACGATGACGATGGTGATGAGCCATTTCACGTACGTGGCCCAGGTCGGCTTTTCCCAAACCCTGTGGAGCACGAATATCGCATAGAACGATATGAAGAAGGGAAGTACGAGCGATACGACGAACGCGAGGCCGGTGAAAAGGAACGCCGTGCCGGAGAGCGCCGTATGGCCGAGGAGGATGTAGAGGATGAATCGGATCGCCAGGAAGAGGTTGTCTATGTAATAAAGGGTGAAATATCCGAATATGCCCAAATACATGAGCGTGCCGATCGAGCGAAGCTCGGGCGCGAAATAGAAATTAAGCACTTTCTTGTAATAGATGTCTTTGGCGTTTGATTTTTCAGGCATAATACAATTCTCACACTTTTAAGGATTTTGTCAAATATCGCATTGACTTCGATGCCTATCGGGTGTATACTGCCCGGGTCGTTGGTTCTCGGTGGTGAAAACGCAAGTCTAAGCCATGGGAAGGTCGGACGATAATTATAGTTATCAAGCAATCAAGTCATACATGGCAAAGAAACTCTACGTAGGAAATCTCTCTTACGGCACCACGTCTGAAAGCCTCAAAGCAGGCTTTGAGAAGGCAGGTTCCGTCATCAAGGCAGATGTTCTTACCGACAAGATGACCGGCCGCTCTCGAGGCTTCGGCTTCGTGGAGATGGAGGACGCGGACGCTGACAAGGCGGTCGCGATGTTCGATGGCAAAGACTTCGAAGGACGCGCTATCAAGGTAAATGAAGCACGACCTATGGAGGAACGCCCTCGCCGATCTTTTGGCGATCGAAACGACACTCGCCGAAGCTTCTAACCGAGCTTCCGCAGAGTCGGACAAAAGCCGCCGAGCTATTCATTTAGCGGGCGGCTTTTGCTTTGCATATATTCTGCAGAGCTTTTTCTTATGATTTCTTCGTAGCCTTCTCTCGCTCGGACTTTTTCAGGAAGCGCTTGCGGAGGCGGACGGAATGGGGAGTGATCTCGAGGTAATCGCTGTCATGCATGATCTCGAGGCCGCGTTCGATAGTGAGCGTGAACGGAGGGACGAGGTCGATGGCTTCGTCCTTGCCGGCGGAACGATAGTTCGACATGACCTTGCCTTTGCACGGATTGACGTCGAGATCGTCGCCTTTCGACGTGTTGCCGATGATCATGCCTTCGTATACGGGAACGCCCGCGCCGATATAGAGCACGCCGCGCTCCTGCAGGTTCCAAAGGGCGAATCCGACGGCGTCGCCCGATTCCATGGATATCATGGATCCGAACTCGTGCTTCTCGATCAATCCTACGTGCGGCCTGAAGCCGACGAAGCGGGCGGAAAGGATGCCTTCGCCTTTCGTATCGATGACGAATTCGCCGCGATAGCCGAGGAGGCCGCGGGTAGGGATCTCGAAGGTGATTCGGGTGATGCCTTCGCGCTCGGTCATATTGGTCATGATGCCTTTTCTCTGGGAGAGCTTGCGGATGACTTCGCCCGATACTTCGTTCCTGACGTCGGCGGTGACCTCTTCGAACGGCTCCGATTTGACGCCGTCGATCTCTTTTATGATGACCTGCGGCTGGGATACCTGGAGCTCGAAGCCTTCGCGGCGCATGGTTTCGAGAAGGATGGATACGTGAAGCTCGCCGCGGCCGAATACGCGGAAGGTGTCAGGCTGGCCGGGAGCGACCGGAGGATTGAAATCGATCTTGAGGCCCACGTTGACCTCGAGCTCCTTTTCGAGGCGCTCGCGGATCTGGCGGGTCGTGACGAATTTGCCTTCGCGTCCGGCGAACGGCGAATTGTTGACGAGGAAGTTGAGAGCGATCGTCGGTTCGTCGACGGCGATGGCAGGAAGGGGGGCCTGGTCAGGCGCTTCGCAGATCGTCTCTCCGATGAATATGTCGGGGAGGCCGGCGAGCATGACGATATCGCCCGCGCCCGCTTCGTTCACCTCTTCGCGGTCGAGGCCTTTGAACGTGTAGAGTTTGGTCACTTTGCCCTGGCGAGTCTCGCCGGACGGCTTCCGTATGAATACGTTCTGGCCGACTTTCACTTTCCCTTCGTATATGCGGCCCAAAGCGAGGCGGCCTGTGTACGAATCGTACGCGAGGTTGAACGGCTGCATGCGCAGGGGGATAGCTGTATCCGATGCGGCGGCCGGAACGAGCTCGAGAACGGTATCGAGAAGGGGAGTGAGGTCTTTCGAATCGTCTTCAAGCTTGCGCTTGGCGATGCCCTGGCGGCCGATCGAATATATGGTGGTGAAATCGAGCTGATCGTCGGTCGCGCCGAGCTCGATGAAAAGCTCGAGGATCTCGTCGAGCACTTCTTTCGGGCGGGCGGCAGGCTTGTCGATCTTGTTGATGAGGACGATCGGCTTCATGCCGAGTTCGAGGGATTTTTTAAGCACGAAGCGCGTCTGGGGCATCGGGCCTTCCTGGGCGTCGACGAGAAGAAGGACGGTGTCGATCGATCGGAGCACGCGCTCGACTTCGGAGCCGAAGTCCGCGTGTCCCGGCGTGTCCACGATGTTGATCTTGGTGCCTTTGTATTCGATCGAGGCGTTTTTGGCGTAAATGGTGATGCCGCGCTCCTGTTCGAGGGCGTTCGAGTCCATGGAAAAGCCTTCCTTGGCGACGCCGGACTGCTTCATGATGCCGTCCATGAGCGTGGTCTTGCCGTGGTCGACGTGGGCTATGATCGCTATGTTGCGTATCTGCATGGGATTGGATGAAAACAAAAATGAGCCGCAGGCTCGAAGAGGGGTCTATTTAAACAAAAAAGCCGGGAAAAGTCAAAAAAAGACCGGCTGCCTCGAAAGGCTGCCGGTCAGGGGGTGGCGGTTTTAGGCCGCCGACGAAAGGATATGCTTGATATCGAGGAAACCGGCGATCTCTTCCCGAACCGCATGGATCTCACGATGCGTGTTGTCGACTTCGAGAAGACGCGTCCGTGTCGCCATGAGGTCGAACATAGGCTCCGTCATCTTTTCGAAATCGAGCATGCGCTTCGCGGCCTTCTCGGGCGAATCGTCTTCACGGCCGTCGCGCGCCGGCCGGTCCATGCAGGCTCTGGCAGGCGTCGAGAACCACAGGGTATGGACCGTGAAGCCGCCGTTATTCTTGAGGAACGGCAGAACCGTTTTCGCCTGTTCGATATTCCGGGGAATACCGTCCAGGATGAGGTATTTCGATTTCAGCTTGTCGGCCGTCCAGTGCTTGAAGATCGACATGATCGTTCCGTTATCGACATAGCCCGTATTCGCGAGCGGTGCCAACAAAGGATCGATCTTGCCATTCTTCTCCAATTCAGTCTTGAGGTTCCGTAGGAACTCTCCCATGTCGATGTAGGGAGCCTTCAACTCGTCTGCAAGATATTGCAGATGCGTTTTCTTGCCGCAGCGGGGACGACCCACGCCGATGATCGCTTTCTTGTATGTATTTCTCAATCAGCCAATCTCCGTTTTGAGGTGTTGTTTCAAGCAAAGCTCCTCTTCCGTCAAATAGAAAGAGCGAGACCGGCGAAAATATTCGCACGGAATCGCCGCAAAGTCAATCGAGAAGGAGCAGGAATTCCTTGTTGCCTTTTTCGCCTTCGAGAGGGGAAACGGTCTCGCCTGCGACATGGAAGCCTGCCTTTTCGGCGGATCGCTTTATCTTCTCCAGAGCGCCTTTCTGTTCCGCCTCGTCCGTGATCACGCCTTTGTTCCTGTCGGCGATCTCTTTGCCCACTTCGAACTGCGGTTTGACGAGAACGATGGCCTGACCGCCTTTTCGGACGAGTTCGCGCATCTTCGGCAGTATGAGATCGAGGGATATGAACGATACGTCGGCGACGGCGATGTCGGCCAGCGGCAGGGAAAGCGCGGCGAAAGAGAAATTCCTTATGTCGGTCTTTTCATGAGATTCGACGCGCGGGTCGGATCTCAATGCGGCATCGAGCTGATCGGTCCCCACGTCGATGGCGAACACCTTTTTCGCGCCGCGTCGGATCAGGCAGTCGGTGAATCCGCCCGTAGAGGCCCCTATATCTATAGCGACGAGGCCTTCGACGCTGATCTTCCACGCGTCGAGAGCGTGGGCGAGCTTTTCTCCCGCCCGGCTGACGAATACGGCGTCTCCTTCGATCGAGATCGCGTCCGAAGGCGCGACTTCCTGGCTGGCTTTGGCCGCGGCCCGGCCATTCACGCGCACTTTGCCCCTTTTGATGAGATCGGCCGCGGCCGATCTCGACCGCACGATGCCGCGCGTATGCATTTCTACGTCGAGCCTGTTATTCATGTCCCCATTGTATACTAAAGGCGTGAAAACTCTTCTTTATATATCGCTCCTCGCGGCCGCTTCGATCGGAACATATCTTTTGTCCCACAGGATCGAATCGGGGATCAGCAGCGCCGCGTCGGTATTCCTTTCGCGGGGTTCGTCTCATCAGATATCCGTCTTTGCTGACAAAGCAGAGCCTGCGGCCGTGACCGCGCGGATAGGCGACGAGATCGTCTTCATGGTCAAAGACGACAGCCGCCACAACATCGCCGAAGAAAGGACGCAGAGAAGGGAAGCCCGCCTCGAATCAGGAGAGATAGGAAAAGACGAGAGCTATTCTCTCGTCTTTCAGAGCTCGGGCGCGTTCTCGTTCTATGACCGCCTCAATCAGGACATCCATGTGGCGATAACCATCAGATAGGATCACCGCGCCGCCGGCTGCTCTTTCTTGATCTCTGTCTCGAACGGACGTATCTCGATCGCTTGGAATTTAAAGTCGCCGGTCTTCTTGCCGATGATCTTTACGTGGTCTCCGGACTGGAATTTGAATCCGGAAGGCACTATGGCGACTTTGTTCCCGGTCACCGTCCATAGGTCGAAATTCTCATCGCGCAGGGTGAAATTGTCGTTCGACGTCTTTATTTTGATCGCGCCCGACAGCAATCCGTGCTCGGGATCGAACCATGTATTCGTATTGAAAGGCACGACGGTCGTATAGAGAGGGATGTTCTCGGCCGCCGCTTTATCGACGTATTTCGATACGTTGAATGCGTACATAAGCGATCCGAAGGCGACCGCGATGACGGCCGCGAATATGGCGAAATGCTTCGCGCTCAAGCGGTAGCCTTTGCGCGTCCTGCGGAAGTTGATGTATGTGCCCGCCGCGACCGCGATGACGACGACGATCCAGAAGACAGGGATCGAATAGAAGAGCCTCTCGGTCGCGGAAAGGCCGAGCTTCTGGAGGAGGGCCCGGTCGGTGCCCTTTACCATGAATATGACCATGCTCGAGCCAACGGAAAGGGCGGCGACGAGAGCGCCGAGAAGGACCCACAGGATATAGTCGCGCGCCCTGAAGAAGCCCTTCGGCGTCGGGCGGACTCTCTGCATCCTTATCCTTTCCAGTACTTGTTTTTGAAATGTCATGGTTTTTCGTTCTACAATTCCCCGAGGTGCATCCCTTTTTCCTCCGCCAGCCTCCTGAATTCCTTTTTGGCCCGGTGGATGAGGGTGGCGACCGTTCCGGGGGGCTTCCTCAAGATGTCGGATATGCTGTTGTAGTCTTTGTCTTCGAGGAACTTGAGGACGAGGACCGACCGGTACTTCGGCTCGAGCTCGTCGAGCACCGCGATGATGCATTTCTTTATGTATTCGCGGTCGACTTCGGACACGACGTCGTCGTCCGCCGCGATCGTCTCGGCGAGAGCGAGCGTGTCGTCGTCATACGCCGGGTCGTCGAGCGACGCGCCGAACCTCTTTTTCCTGCGGAGGTAATCGATCGCCTCGTTATGGGCTATGCGGTATATCCACGACGAGAATGGGAGGTCCTGGTCGAAGTCGTTGAGGTTCTCGTACGCTTTTATGAATATGTCCTGGAGGAGCATATCGAGCTCGTCAGGTCCCGGGCGGGCGATGCGCCTCACGTATCGCCGGAGCGGTTCCTGGTACTTGTCGATGATGCGGCCGAACTCTTCGCTCGAAGCGAGCGCTCTCTGGACCAGCAATGCGTCCGCCTCTATTGATTTCTGTTCGGCCATGACATACCCATTATAGTTCATACGTTCTCCTGCCGCATCGTCTTTCTTTAGGCCCTTGTGCCTGCGCCCAGGCGAGCCTGTCTGCGCGGCCGGGCGGCGTTGCGAGCGAGTAAAAATCTGCTAATATGACTTTGCTCTTGAAAAAGAGCCATTCCGGGATAGCTCAGCGGTAGAGCAGTCGCCTGTTAAGCGATTGGTCGTAGGTTCGATCCCTACTCCCGGAGCAAAATTGGACGAAGAGGCGCAAAAGCGCCTTCTAGCCCAGATGGGCGTGATCGTTCCAGACCCATACTCGCCAGGGAGATTTTTCCTTTTCATCATAGCTAAGCAAGGTGATGCCGGTATTTTCCATCGGGAAGGCACGTATGAATTGATCGCATTCTTCTCCTGTGAGCTTGTCTCCGAATACGGCGCAAGCTATGGTCACCCTCATAAAGATGCCATGCGTGACGACGAGGATATTCTCTTCCGGTCGCTCTGCCAGATGTCGGAGCGCAGCAAGGGCGCGTTCTTTCAAGTCATCGAAATTCTCCTCATCGGAGAAGCGCCATCCTTGCTCGTGAAAACGGCTTCTGATCTCTTTTTCCGCCTTAAGGGCGATCGGATCGTCTTTATGTTTGCCGATGACTTCCGACGGCCTACGCCTCTCTATGAATAGGTCGGAATATTCGACGGGTTTTGAGGTTCTCTTGATGATCATCTCTGCCGTTTCTTTCGCCCTCGTCATCGTGCTCGATATGATCGCGTCGATCGACAGCTTGGCGCATCTCTCCGCTACAAAAACGGCTTGAGACCTGCCTTTTTCCGTAAGGGAAGTCACGGCAGTTTGCCGTATCGGACCGGCATTGCCTTCGCTTTCTCCGTGCCGAATGAAATAGATTTTCTTCATATTGCTTGAGCCATTATATATGAAGACGCCAGAAAACGAACAAAGGACGCCCTCGCGTCCTTTGTTAAACCTGATCTATAGAATTTCCCTTATCTTATCGGCAGACATAGACCGTCGCGCCTGTCACCGTCTGTTCGTAGCCGCAGGTCCTGCTCGCCGAAGTGTTAGCGGACGATGAAGTCGTAGTAGCCGTCGCAGTGTTGTTGGCGTTATTGGCAGGATATACAGGATACGGATTCCAGAGCGACCTCGATACGCCGTAGGTGTTCGCATAGCCGTTGACGTTGTCGGCGACATTGCCCGAGCCGTTCGTCACATCGAAGCTGTTTCCGCCGCCTACGTTCGCAGTGGTCGTCGGATACCAGACTCCGTTGTACCAATATCCGGGTCCCGAACCGCCTATGCCGTTATTGTTCGATGCGACGCTCGTGCTGACGTTCGGCAGAGGCGTCCATGTGCCGTTGATCCAATAGCCGACGACGTCAGGAGTGCCTGCCGCCGGTATGGAGTTATACCAGTTTCCGTTAGACCAGTAGCCGGTAGAGCGCAGGGGAGCGAGCGCCGACGAGCTTACCGAATTGCCGTTCGACGATATGGCGTTCGAAGCGACGGTATTGCTATTTCCGTTATTCGCGTTCGACGAGCCGCCCGCGGACGCTACGCTCGAATACATGTTCGAAGCGAAGCTCGCCAGAGTCGATTTCGTCAAAGGGCCGAAATATCCCGTAGAAGGCAGATTGACCGATCTCTGGTATGCCGCGAGAGAATTTTTGGTTATCGGTCCGAAGTATCCCGTCGGAAGGCCGATGGTGAAATATCCCATCTCGCCAAGGATGCTTTGAAGGTCGTAGACCTCCGGGCCTCGCGATCCGACTCCCATATCCGGCAGGCTCGCGAAATTAGGAAGGCCGCCATTCGCCGTGCCTGATGTATAGAGCTGTGAATATCCTCCCGACGTCGCTACCGATCCGGAAGAGCCGGCCGCGCTTCCCGACTGACCGGTTCCTGTCGTGGAAGCCCCGGACGAATTTGTGGTCGAACCGTTGGTCGAGCCGTATTGGACCGCGCTCGAACTCACCTGGGCGTTCGCCGTGCCCGCGACCGCTGCCGCCATGACGGCGGCGAATACCGCGGCCGACGCGAAGAACGCCGAAAGGGCGCGTATGTTGTTTTTTAATGGACTCATAAAGTGATTAGTATTATTGCTAATCCTCACGGAGTGAGGCTCATAATGAATACGAATCGCTATCGTCCTAAAGTTTCAGGCTGACGTTTTTGTAGACGAGGTCGGATATGCCCGATATGACGGATTCCAGAGCGTCGAAGTTTTTGCCTCGCGTCATCACGCAGAGAAAGTACGGATTTTCAGGCTTATATATGATGCCGCAGTCATGGAGCTGCCGTTCGAGGAGTCTCCCATCGGTAGTGTTATATAAGGTGCGTTCGCCGAACTTGTGGGCGACAACTATCGAGGCAGGAATGGCGCCCTTGATGCCTTTGTCGAAATCGGTGCCGGAAAGGATCGAAAGCGCCCTCTCCGAAAGATCTTTCGAAAGATACGTGCCGTTATAGAGCACCCTGAAGAGCCGTGAATAGAGGCGCGCAGACATAAAATCGATATCGGTCGGGCTCTTCGGCGTAGGCAGTTCGAGATCATGATAGACCTTGGCGACGCCGTCTTTTTCATTATCGATGAGCGTGAGCACGGAAACATTGTCCGATTCATCGATCATATTTTTGATAAGCTCTTCGTTCGAATGCCAGCCGGTGGCGAGAGGGTGCTTCGGCTTGAAATATTGGCCCGGATCGATCTTTTCTTCATAGAACGCTTTTTTCGAGAGCAAAGAAGGATCGCTCTCCGAGAGTTTGAGATAGGCGATGAGCACGGCGACCTTCAGCATGCTCGAAGGCGCGTATTTGTCTTCTTCATTGATGCCGGTCCACGTCTCGTTTTTGAGATTTCGGAAATAGACGGATACGTCGGTCGCTTTTCCTGCCGCTTTCGTATTCTGTATATAGTCGGTCAAAGTCTTTTCGAGGGGCGCATATTGGGGAAAGTTCTCCTTGTCGCCGATGGTGAAGACGAGTATCGGGTTTATGAATTTATATCCGCCGGAATTCTCGCGTACGACGAACGGCTTGATGGCATCTTTGCCCGCGCTGATCGCGTATTCGGCCCCTGCTCCCAGAAGAAAAGCTGCGGCAAGGATGGCCGCAGCCCAGAGCTTCTTTTTCGCGCCGCCCGCTCTCCAGAGATCTGACATGAATCCCATGATAGGTTCTTTTTTCTGCGGGCGCAACCGGCGGGAATAGCCGCCCTTCAGGGCGGTTTTTTGAATAACAAAGGCAGGCCGAGGTCGTAATAAAGCTGTCGGGTTACAACTTTAAAGTACTTTACAAGACATATGAATTATTTCTCAATGGGGAAACCTAAGATCGTCCGCAAGGTTTTTTCAGCCCTCGCGATCGGGGCATTGGTGATCGGAGGCTTTTCGAGCCTTGCCTCCACGTCCCGCGTCTATGCCGATGCGGGCTTTTCGGCGTCTATCGTGCCGAACTCCGGCACCCTTATGCCGGACCAAAGCGCCGACATCTATTTCCAGGATTCTTCTCCTTCGAACGACTTCGCTCTCGCTGGCGCATGTACGGTGAACGGCGTCGACGTGTCGGGTACGTATCAATCTCTCACCGACGGCCTTTATCGCGTCATATATACCGCGAGCTCGACCGATCCGAGCCGCGCCGCGGGACAGATACCTTTGAACTGTACGCTTTCGAATGGGTCCACGACGGTCGCTTTCACCCAGTTCGCTGACGGCAACACGCTCGCCATTGAAGCGGCGACGACTACGCCTCCAGGTGACACTGGCGGCGGAACAGGTACGACTACGCCGCCGACAGGCGGCGATACGGGCGGAGGCACGGGTACCACGACTCCTCCGGCGACCGGCCTTTCCATGAATTTCGCCGGCATCGTGCCGACCTCGGGAACCATTAGCGCCGGTATCACGACCGACGTCTATTTCACGGCGGCGAATGATGAGACCGACGTCATGCTCGGCGGAGCCTGCAGGGTCAATAACATCGACGTATCGGCTACGTTCCAAAATCTTTCAGGGGGATTGTATCGCGTAAATTATACTGTCGGTTCGGGCGACGCTGAACGCCAAGCAGGCCATATACCTGTCAGCTGCGCATTCCAGAATCCGGCGGGGGATACGACCACGGTAAGCGCGTTCACCGACGGCAATACGCTCGCCATCGATGCGAACAACGATGGCCTCGTGACCGAGCCGACGAACAATAACGGAGTGGCTTTCATGTCGACCGTGACTGCCGATCCGAATACGGGAACGCTCGGCATAGGCGATCATCTCGACGTCCTGATGCAGGAAGGCAATCACCAGAACGATTTCACGGCCGGAACATGTACGGTGAACGGCGTTAATGTCGCGGGCACGTTCGCTAATCTGACGGATGGCCTCTATAGAGTGAGATACACGGTCGGCGCAGGCGACACGAGCCGCGCCGCAGGGCAGATTCCTGTCGATTGTACGCTTCATAATTCGACCGGACAGACTATAAGCACGTTCTTCGGCTTCACCGATTCGAACACGGCGGCGATCAGCGTCGCGAGCGGCGGAGGCACGGGCGGAACCGGCACAACCACGCCGCCGACAGCCACAACCACAACTTCTTTCTTCACTTCGGTCAGCGCTGTTCCTAACACGGGAGCTCTCGACACCGGCAACACGATGGATGTCTACTTCCAGGCTCCGGCGACGATGAACGATATAACTCTCGGCGGCGCATGTACGGTCAACGGTGTGAACGTCGCGGGCACGTTCCAGAATCTCACTGACGGACTTTATCGGGTCAATTACACGGTCGGTTCGACCGATACGGCCCGCGCGGCAGGACAGATTCCGATACGCTGTCTCTTCCAGAATAGCGCCAACGCGACGACGAGCGTGACGGCATTTACCGATTCGAACACTCTTGCCATCAGTCCGACGACCGGTGGCGATACCGGCGGCGGAACCGGCACGACCACGCCTCCAACAGGCGGCGACACGGGCGGGAGCACCGGCGGCAATCTCAACGGCACGACTACTTCTCCGATAACCATCTCATGGGTCACGCCAACGCCTGATTCCGGAACATTGCACCAGGGCGCTCACATACTGGCGTACTTCCAGGAAGCCCATAACATGACGGATCTGGCCATCGACGGCGCATGCAGGATCAACAATGTGAACATCGGCCTCGAAAATCTCAACCTCGGACTCTATCGTCTCGACTACACTATCGGCCTTCATGACACCGACAGGGCGGCGGGCACGGTGCCTATCTTCTGCGCCCTTCGCAATAGCGCCGGCGCGACGACGAGCATCTCTTCATGGACCGGTTCGAATACGGTGGCAGTCGACGCGGCTGACGACGGCATCGGTACATCGAGCGCAGGAGGATCGGTCGGCGGCGATGTCGTCGGCGGGTCGGACGCGCCCCTCGGCGTAACGTCCATCGACCAGGTCTCGGGCACAGCCACGGCCGGTGCCGGATACGAGCACGGCTGGGTATGGGTCCTTCACGTCACCGTTCCTTCAAATGAAACCAGTCTTTCTGCGAAGTTCAGCGATTGGACTCATTCGAACGGCACGACGCGCATTCCGGCGGGCGGGAATATGAGGATATCGTCTCCTCAAGCGAATACGTCGACAGCGGTCGATATCACGGCGGCTAATACGTACTCGGCGCCTCTCATACTGACGGGCGACATGGATTCGAGCGCTCCCGGCAGGCAGATCGAGATACGGGTCGAGATGAAGATCCCTCAATCCACGCTGAACGGCTCGTACACGACCGATTACGGCATCAAGAGCTCGTAAGATCATCATCACTCTGACATCCACCATGAAAAGAATCGAAAAAGACATGAAGAAAGCGTTCGTCATTCCGGCATCTATAGCCTTGTTCTCGGCGATGTTCGCCCTCGCTCTCACGGCGAGCGTCCACGCGACCGAGATCACCGGCACGCTAAGTTCCGGC